>CAYONE010000041.1:0-35268 GCA_964405245.1 uncultured Paludibacter sp. | reverse complement strand
AATAAGGATTTTCTAAAATCATAGCACGAAAATCAGCAACAAAATTATCGCAAACAACCGAATTAGATTTTGGAGGCTTTATCACCGGAAAAACTAAATGTAAATCGGGATGTGCAAGTTTATGGTATTTTACACACGATGGACAAACGCCACAAGAGTCGGTTTCGCCACGGTTTTCGCAACTAATATATTGAGCATAAGCCAACGCTAAAGCAAGTTTTCCCACACCTTCGGAACCTCGAAACAGTTGAGCATGTGGAATACGCTGTTCCTGCACCGAACGAATAAGCCGTGTTTTAACTTCGTGTTGACCTAAAATATCTGAAAACTGCATTTTAAAATGAAATAAAATGAATTGCTATGACCTGCAAATATACAAAAAAAAACCGCAGGAAATTTAACGCAGATTAAATTCTCCAAAACGGAATTTATATTTAAATACATGAACTTTCGCAAGTATATAATTATTTGAAATACTGGCACACGGAAATTATTTTCTATTGATTTACAGCTTGTTATATATTTTATTTATTTTTGTCGTACTACCTCTCCCCTAACCCATCTCCACTTCTTTCGCCCTTTTCCGATGCATCGGAACAAGTCGGGCACTTTCTCCTCAATTAGAAAGAAAAAGGAATAATAATTTTAAGAGGGGGAGAGTTCAGTGCAAGTAGAAAATTTAATTCGTAATTTTAAATACCACATTATCTATCACTTAAATATACGAAAGTTAAGTAAAATATTTAGTAGATGCAAGGTTTTATGTATTTAACTGTCAACTTTATGCTCTCTTTTTATTTGTGAAATATGTAAACAAATATTTTTTTCTCACGAATAACTTGAAGAATCTACATAAGATATTGAAATAAACTTTTATAAAAAAAGTTACATTTGTCATGGATTAATACTATTTCGATGAATTTTTAAAAAATTAACAGCAGGAATTAACTACAAAAATTAAACTCGTTCGTCTGAATATAAACTAATACCATTATCACGGAAATTAATACTAATTCATTTGAATAAATGCAACACAATCTATCAGTTATAGACAAAAAAAAATTCATACAATTACTGAAATTTTTTACAGTTTTGTGTATCTTACTTTTTTCGCAAAATTTAATGGCAGCCACAGGGAACTGGGCAAGTAAAACTACCGGTGGAAACATTGTTTTCACTTCAACTGAATCTGCAACTCCATTAAAAGATAACGCAGGAAATATTTTTACGATAGTTTATCTGGAAAACCTGACAGTTAAAAAACTCGGACAAAACCCAAATGCCGATGATGTAGCATGGCTACTCGCGCAGGGTTATCGTGTTATCGAGCTTGATTATGCAAATCATCCCAATACTATTACTCCGAATATTAATGAGGATATAATAAGTATTAACGATGCAATTAACTCTGGTTCGTTTTGCGGGTTCACAAACTGCTCAAAATACCGTTCATACATTTTGTTCGAGGGTTATCGCATTGCACGTGATGTAGCATATTTTAAAGATAATCCTACTGTTTACAATTATCCTGCAACTTATACCGAAGGAGATTCGCTTTATATGGATATTGTTTATCCTGCTAATGCAGAGGAAAAAGTTCCGGTAATACTTTCTTTTTCGTACAGTAACAGTTATGCAGGAGCAGCCAATAAACATCAACGGATGTTTCTTGGATATACGCTTGCTTCATTCGATGATACGATTTTGGAAGGCGCACCTGCCACAGGCATGGCATGGGCAATTGCCGATCATCCAAAATATTGTCCATGGGGCAATGGCAAACCAACCGGCGGAGCTAATGACACTTACAAATCGTATCAGGTGAATCCGGATGCCGCACAAAAAGTAAAATCGGCAGTGCGTACACTTCGCACGATTGGCTCAAATCTCGGCCTGTCGGGAAAAATTGGTATTTATGGCTTTTCAAGAGGATCCGATGCAGGTTCAATGGCAATTGGTGACCGTATTGTTCCTGAATTTGAAAATGCAGGATTACATATTGGCGTATCCGATGATGTTCAGGCGGCAGCGCTTGGTTCTGGCGTTTTCGATTTTACGCAAATCTACAATGCTACCGGTGATGGTGACTCGAATCTCGAAACCCGTTGTCCCTGGGCATGGGGTACACTTGCCGACAATTACGCAATTTGGGAAAAACAAGGTTCAGCTTATCTTGCCCAAACTTCGGCAACTGCGCCGGTTTTGTTTTTTTACAATACTACCGATGCAAATTATTATCAGGATCAGATTCAGAAATTCAAAACAAAACTCGATGGTTTGGGTGCAATAACTTCAACGCTTGTAAATTACGGAACCGGACATTCAGTACCAACAACATCCAATTCCATAAGTTCGGTTTATAATTTCTTCCGTCCATATCTGACACCCCCATCGGTTTATACAGGTTTGAAAAATAATTTTCAGCAATATAATGCTTTGAAAATATGGCCAAATCCGGTTGGTGAAAATCTTAATTTCATATTTGATTCAGGCAATGCAACCAAAGTTAATATCGATGTTTACAATATCTCAGGTGAAAATATCGGACGAATTGAAAGATCGGTTTCTAATGCAGGAATTCAATCCGAAACAATTTCATTTTCAGAATTGCAATTACCAAAAGGTGTTTATTATTTAAAAATCAGGGCTGATGAAAATACGGAAACCGCGCTTTTTGTAAAACAATAAAAAAATAATTCAATACAATCCCCAAAAATTGAAAATACACATCATTTAATATTTTGTACCGGTTTGAAGCAGTATTTTGATAAAAATAATTACTTTTGGCAATCAAAAAATGCTTCAAATTATGTACTACGAAGACCTGCGCGAATACTGCCTGAGCATGAAAGGTGCGACTGAATGTTTTCCTTTCGATGAATTTTCTCTCGTTTTTAAGGTACAGGGCAAAATGTTTGCATTGCTGCCACTCGACAATCCGGAAACGCAAATTGCCCTTAAATGCGACCCTGAGCGCGCCATTCAGCTTCGTGAACAATACGAGGCTATAACTCCTGCATATCATTTCAATAAAAAACACTGGAATTCGGTATTTGTACATCCTTCAATTTCTAAAGATTTTATGACCGAACTTATCCGGCATTCGTACGATTTGGTGGTTGCCAGGTTGCCAAAAAAACTGAAAGAAGAACTGCAGGCTTTATAAGTCAATTTTAATATTTATGCGATTAGTAATCCAAAGAGTTTCAGAAGCATCAGTTACTATTGATAATGAAGTTAAATCGGCAATAGGTAACGGACTGTTGATTTTCGTGGGAATTGAAGAAGCGGATACAACAATTGACAGCGAATGGTTGGCTGCAAAGGTTGTGAATCTGCGTATTTTCGACGATGAAAATGGCGTCATGAATTGCTCCGTTATGAATATTGAAGGAGAAATTCTGATTGTAAGCCAGTTCACGCTTCATGCCATGACAAAAAAAGGCAACCGTCCGTCATACATACGTGCCGCCAGACCCGAAATCTCAATTCCGCTTTATGAATATTTTTGCAAATCGGTTTCACAAAAATTGGGTAAAGAAGTAAAAACAGGTACTTTTGCAGCCGACATGAAAGTGGCTCTCGTAAACGATGGACCTGTAACAATTTTGATAGATAGTAAAAATAAAGAATAAAAAAAACAGCCCCTATCCTCCTGAAGGGGGAATAATGAGAATGATTGTAGCATAGGATTAATTTGCATTTTCGAGTTCTTTAGATTAATATTTATACTTAAAATTATCAATTTTTTAAAACTAAAATCGTACTTATAGTTACCTTTTGAAGCACTGAGCAGCAACAAATATAATTTCTTATAACACGCATTTTTTACTTTTTTTAAAAATCAAATATTTGTATCCGGAAATTTATATTGATTTGATAAAAAAAGTATTATATTTGTACTTTAATAATTACTTATATAAGTACATATTTATGATAGCAGCAAATTTTACAGAATTCAGAACGGGATTAAAAAAATTTCTTGATGAAGTTGAAGAAAATAACGAAACGCTTATAATTAAACGCGGCGCGGGCAATGGAGCTGTATTAATATCGTTAGATGAATACAATTCCATTATGGAAACAGTACATTTGTTACGTTCAAAAGCTAATGCAAATCGTCTTTATGAATCTATTGAGCAGATTAACGATGGTAAGAGCGTTATAAAAGATTTAATTGAGCCGAAATGAAAATATTGTTTTCAAAAAATTCATGGGAAGATTACACTTCATGGCTAATTGAGGATAAAAAAATGCTCAAAAAAATCAATGAGTTAATCAAAGACATTCAACATACACCATTTGAAGGCAAAGGCAAACCTGAACCTTTGAAATATGATTTATCAGGCTTTTGGTCGAGAAGAATTGACAGAGAACACAGATTAGTTTATCAGGTAAAGGATGATATAATAATAATATATGCATGCAAATATCATTATGACTGATTAAATTCCTTATAAACACTACCAAATTGAAAGCGATTAATTAATTGTAAAAATTGAGATTTAATCGTCTAATCCCGGTAGAATAAATTGGCTTATTGGCAGATTATCTTATTGACACATTAGTTCATTGACACATTATAAAAAAATTATCTATCACCGATTATGATTAAAAAAAACGTACCAAATTTCATAACCTGCCTCAATCTTTTTTCCGGAGCAATGGCAATTTATTTTGCTTTTCAGAGTAAGTTTGAAATGGTTTTATTTCTCGTTCTGTTAGCTGCACTTTTCGATTTTCTCGATGGTTTTGCAGCTCGATTACTAAAGGCCTACTCGCCAATGGGCAAAGAACTTGACTCGCTTGCTGATATAATTAGTTTCGGAATGGCTCCGGGAGCAGTAGCATTTTCGCTATTACAAAACAGTTCGCTACCTTCTTGGGTTGCTTATGTGGGTTTTTTAATTCCCGTTTTTTCAGCTTTGCGGCTTGCCAAATTTAATATCGATGAACGTCAGACTACTTCATTTCTGGGAATGCCAACGCCTGCCAATGCCATTTTCTGGATTGGGATTGGTTACTCGCACGATAAAATGCTTGCGGTAAACGAATGGATGGTGCTGTTTTTTATTGTTGCAACTTCGCTGTTGCTTGTATCGGAATTGCCAATGTTCTCGCTGAAAATAAAAAATTTGAAAGATAAAAAAAACTTGCTGCAAATTGCATTAATAGCTGGTGCAGCAGGGCTTATTGGTTCATTCAAACTCGAAGCTTTCAGTCTGATAATAGTTTGGTATGTTATACTTTCGGTTGTTAAGGCAGTTTCAAAAATCTGAATAATTCATTATGTCAGAAAAACCAATTAATTTATGTCGATTAATTTCACAATAAATTATAAAATTGGTTTTTAATTGGCACATTGACATATTAGCACATTTGCACATTTCTAATTTTTTCCGAAAAAAAATTTCTGTGTTATGGTAACTGATGAAAAACGATTAACCATTCGCGATTGGTCCGAAGATGACCGTCCGCGCGAGAAAATGGTTTCACGCGGGGCTGTCAGCCTTTCCGATGCCGAGTTACTTGCAATATTGATTGGCTCCGGAAATACTGATGAGTCAGCTGTAGAACTTTCGAGAAGAATTTTGAACGATTGTCATAACAACCTGAACGAATTGGCGCGTATGAGCATCGGCGATATGTGCAAAAAATTCAAAGGAATTGGACCTGCAAAAGCCATTACCATTATGGCTGCGCTCGAACTCGCCAAACGCCGGAAAATGTCGGAGGTACTTGAGCGCAAAAAAGTATCTTCAAGCCAGGACCTGTTCGAACTTTTCGAGCCAATTCTTATCGATTTACAGCACGAGGAATTTTGGGTTGCACTGCTTGACGGCGCAAACAAAGTGATTGGAGTGAAACGCTTAACACAGGGTGGAATGCAGCAAACAGTGGTTGACATGAAAATGTTGCTGAAACTTGCACTTGAGAAATCAGCCATTTCAGTTGCAGTTGCTCACAATCACCCATCCGGACAAAACTATCCGAGCGGCGACGACGAAAAAATTACAAGACGTGTAAAAGAGGGTTGTAGTGCTGTTGATATTCGTTTTATCGATCATATTATTATTGCAAGAGGTAAATATTACAGTTTTGCTGATCAGGGGAAGGTTTGATCACTAATTTCTTATTGTTATCTTAAAAAAACCGTATATAAGGAAATTTTAATAGCAAATTCACTTTTTATAATTATCAGACTGGTTTACATAAGAATTACAAATTATCAAAAACAATAAATTTAATCACTTTTCCCCTCCAAAGGATGGGATCAGAAGGAGGTAAAATGACATTATTAGAAGTTAAAGACGTAGTTAAACAGTACGAAGGACATCGTGCGCTCGATGGAGTGTCGCTTGAAGTGCCCGAGAATTCGGTTTACGGACTGCTTGGACCAAACGGAGCTGGTAAAACAACCTTAATCCGTATTATCAATTGTATTACGGCGCCCGATAGTGGTGAAATTTTATTAAACGGACGAAAATTGACTACCGAAGATGTTCAGCAAATTGGATATTTGCCTGAGGAACGCGGTTTGTACAAAAAAATGAAAGTTGGCGAACAGGCACTTTATCTGGCACAGTTAAAAGGCATGAAAAAAAATGATGCGCTTAAAGCGCTGAAGTTTTGGTTCGAAAAATTTGAAATTCAAACCTGGTGGGATAAAAAAGTGGAAGAACTTTCGAAAGGCATGGCTCAAAAAGTGCAGTTTGTTACCACAGTTTTGCACAATCCCAAATTGCTGATTTTCGACGAACCTTTCAGTGGATTCGACCCTGTGAATGCCGACATTCTGAAAAAAGAAATTCTGGCGCTGAAGGACAAAGGCGCTACAATTATTTTTTCGACGCACAACATGAGCACTGTTGAAGATTTGTGCGAAAATATTTCATTGGTGGACAAAGCTAAAATTGTGCTTCAGGGAAATGTGGCTGAAATACGTGCATCTCATGCTACAAATACCTATTTACTCCGTTCGCGCAAACCAGTAGTAATCGATGGTTTTGAAATGCTTGATACTACTGAACGCAATGGCATTCACGAAGTAACAATTAAAAAAGCTGATGCAGACACAAACAACTCGCTGCTGGCACGTTTAATGAAACAAACCGAAATTCTTTCGTTCGACGAAATTTTGCCCAGCATGAATGATATTTTTATACAAACTGTTCAACCGAAATAAAAATCAGAAATTATGTCGAAAATAAATCTTATCATAAAAAGAGAATACACTACGCGGGTAATGAAAAAATCATTTATCCTGCTTACATTTCTTACACCACTGTTAATTGTGGGGATGGTTGCGATGATTGTATGGCTTGGAAGCATTAAAGACGATGCAGTTAAGAAAATTGTGGTAATTGACCAGACAAAACTTTACAAAGATGTGTTGAAAAATAACGAAAGCTATGTTTTTGAGTATGTTGATGCTGATTTTGACAGCTACAAAAACAACTCTGAAAAATCAAAGGAAATTACCGCGCTGTTGTATATCAACGGAAATCTTATCGATAATCCTGCCGCTGCTACTTTATATTCCGATAAACAAATCAATCTCGAACTGAAAAGTTACATTTCAGGGCAACTCAAACATTATGTTGAGGAGCAAAAATTATCTGCCTATAATATTCCGAATTTACGGGAAATGGTGGAACAGTCCAAAACCAGCATCGACCTTAAAACTATTAAATGGGGTGAAGATGGAAAAGAAAAGCAGGCTTCAGCCGAACTTGCCGTAGTTTTCGGAATGATTACCGCGTTTATTATTTACATGTTCATTGTAATTTATGGAGCGCAGGTAATGAGTGGCGTAGTGCAGGAAAAAACCAATCGCATAGTGGAAGTAATTGTATCGTCGGTAAAACCTTTCGAATTGATGATGGGAAAAATAATCGGCATCGCCCTGGTAGGTCTGACCCAGGTTTTCCTTTGGGTAGTGCTTACCGTGGGAATTATGTTCGCTGTAAATTCATCGATGGGCAATGTGCTAACACCTGACACAGTTGACCAGCTTCAACAACTGAATCAAACCGGTATGCAGGCACAGGCTATGCCTTCCGAAATTCAGGAAATTTTGGTTGCCATCAACGGACTTGACTTTTTTCAGCTGATAACATTATTCGTTATTTATTTTTTGGGCGGATATCTTTTATATGCTTCACTTTTCGCGGCTGTTGGTTCGGCTGTGGATAGCGAAACCGATACCAATCAATTTACAATGCCGATAATGCTCCCAATTATTTTTGCCATTTATGCGGGAATATTCAGCGCCGAAAATCCTGATGGACCGCTGGCATTCTGGTGTTCGCTTATTCCTTTCACTTCACCAATAGTTATGATGGTTCGTTTGCCATTTGATGTTCCGGTGTGGCAAATTGCACTTTCGGTTGGAATTTTGATACTTTCATTCATAGGCACAACCTGGGTTGCAGCCAAAATATACCGTACTGGAATACTAATGTATGGCAAAAAGGTAAGTTGGGGAGAAATGTGGAAATGGTTGAGATATTAACAATAAAATATGAACAAAAAAAGAATATATTTTTTACTGATAATTTTATCAACACTTCAATTACTTTCGGCGAAGAATTTTCCGCTGAAAGTAACTGCAGGGAAAATTATTTACGAGCAGGATGAAAAAGGAAACCGAATTGTGGATTTTTCCTACTGTGGTTACCGGCAATCATCCGATAGCATTCCTTTGGTATCCAGTGTTATTTACATTCCACATACTTCAACCAATGCATCCGCATCTATTCAGCGTGCGATTGATAGATTGGCAATGCTTCCACCTGACTCAAAAGGACAACGAGGCGCTGTGATTCTTGGACAAGGAGTTTACGAACTTGATAAAAGTATCATAATAAATTCTTCCGGAATTGTTTTAAGAGGAAGTGATAAAAAACAAACAATTTTGAAAAAAACAGGCTACGATCGGGGTTCAGCTATATACATTCGAGGAAAAAAAGATGCCGTTTTACTTGATACAGCCCGAATAATCAATACTTATGTACCTGTAAATGCCATGCAATTCGAGGTTTCGCGAGGAAATATATTTCGCACAGGCGATGGAATAAAAATTACCCGTCCTTCAACTTCACCATGGATTGCAGCAATCGGATGCAATATCTTTGGCGGAGGCATCGATGCGCTCGGTTGGAAACCCGGCGATGTTGATGTTGTTTGGGAAAGAAAAATTGTTTCAGTAAGTGGAAATACAATTACTATTGATGCACCTCTAACAACTGCCATAGATTCAAAATTTGGTATAGCAACAGTTACGCGTTTTACGCATACCGAAAGAATTTTGGAGTCGGGAGTAGAAAATCTGACTTTAATTTCCGATTACAATCAAAAAAATCTGAAAGATGAAGATCATTGCTGGAATGGAATTACAGTTGAAAATTCTGAAAATTGCTGGATTCGTCAGATCGATTTCCGGCATTTTGCAGGCAGTGCGGTAATTTTACAAGCATCTGCCAAACAAATTACCGTTGAAGATTGTCGTGCTTATCAGCCCATTTCCGAAATTGGCGGACACAGAAGAATAGTTTTTTATACATTCGGGCAGCTTAATTTGTTTCAGCGATGCTATTCCGAATATGGAATACACGATTTTGCAGCGGGATATTGCGCTGCCGGTCCAAATGCTTTTGTGCAATGTCAAACTTATCTTTCTAAAAGTTTTAGCGGTTCTGTAGGTTCATGGGCTTCGGGTTTGCTTTTCGATATCGTTAATATAGATGGAAATAATCTTTCGCTTAAAAATCTGGAGCAGGATAAAAACGGAACAGGCTGGAATACAGCTAACAGTATGTTGTGGCAATGTACGGCATCGCGAATCGACTGCTATTCATCCTCAGATGATGCTCAAAATAGCGCTTACGGAAGTTGGGCACAATATTCCGGTAATGGTAACTGGGCTGAATCGAATAATCATGTGCAACCCCGCAGTCTGTTTTACGCGCAACTTTCCGAACGTTTAAAAACCGATGTAAGCAAGCGAGCAAAACTTCTACCTGTTTCATCCGAAGCTTCGAGCAGTCCTACAATTGAAATGGCTGAGCGAATGGCTATCGAATCAAGAAAAAAACTGCTTACATTGGAAGAATGGATTGATTTGCAAGAACTGAAAATTACCACGAATACTTTTTGTTTAAAGTTTAGCCAAGACGAACTACGTCCGATGCGTATTAAAGAATATCAGCCTGAAATTAGCATTGTAAATGGAAAAATTACTGTTGATAATGCACTGATTGTTGGCGGAAAGCAAGATATAGCATGGTGGAACGGAAAACTTCGTGCAAAAAGTATGACGACTTCAAAACCTCACATCACACGTTTTGTGCCTGGAATGGAAGGAAACGGCCTGACAGATAATATTGATTCGGTAATTACTTTCATGCAGCGTAATAATATCGCTGTGCTTGATCATAATTACGGACTTTGGTACGACCGTCGGCGCGATGACCATCAACGTGTGCGCCGAGGCGATGGTGATGTTTGGGCGCCATTTTACGAGCAGCCTTTTGCGCGCAGGGGAGAAGGAATTGCCTGGGATGGACTTTCGAAATACGATTTAACACAACCGAATAAATGGTACTGGCTTCGATTAAAAGAGTTTTCAACCAAAGCGCGTAAAAAAGGAATTTTGCTTTATCATCAGCATTTTTTTCAGCATAACATACTCGAAGCCGGTGCACACTGGGTTGATTCGCCTTGGCGTACGGTTAACAATATAAATAATACAGGGTTTAACGAACCGGTAAATTTTGCGGGCGATAAAAGAGTTTTCGTAGCTGATGATTTTTATGATGTGAATCATCCGGTACGCAGAGCGCTTCTCCGGAATTATATTCGTATGTGTTTAGATGAATTGTCCGATTACGAAAATGTAGTTCATCTTTTAAGTTTTGAATACACCGGACCTTTACATTTTGTACAGTTTTGGCTCGATGTAATTCAGGAATGGAAAACTGAAACAGGAAAAAATCCGATGATTGCTCTTAGTTGTACAAAAGATGTGCAGGATGCAATTCTCAAAGATACAAATCGCTCAAATATTGTGGATGTTATTGATATTAGGTACTGGCATTATAAAGATGATGGAACTATTTATGCTCCTGAAGGTGGAAAAAATCTTGCTCCACGCCAACATGCACGCCTCGAAAAAACCGGCAAAATAACTTTCGCAGAAGCATACAAAGCGGTGAAAGAATATCGCGATTTGTATCCTGAGAAAGCAGTGAGTTATTATGCTCAAAATTATCCTGAAATGAGTTGGGCAGTATTTATGGCCGGAGGCTCTTGCCCTTCCATTCCTGTAAAAGACTCCGATTTTCTGAGCGCCTCGGTACAAATGAAAGCTCCAAGCATACAAAACAGTGAGTATTATTCTATTGAAAATACTGAAAAAGATATGATTATTTTCACCAACAATAAAGTGAAAAATCCGTTTTCAATACCAAAGGGCAAATACGAAATGCGTATTTACGATGCAAAAAACGGACGACAAATTAATAAAACAATACGTATTAATTGCAATGGAAATTATTTGCCGGTGGTAAATTCTGATACATCAATGGTATGGTGGTTCAGAAAACTCTGATATTTATATTTTTTCAGGATGTTTCCGAATAGTAAATTCCGGTATTTATACAAAATAATTCCAAAGCAAAGGAAAACAATATAAAAACATTCGAAAATAAGAGAAGATTTATTGCTAATTTTAAGAAATAAGAGCCTGTTTTCGCAGGCTTTTATGTTTTACAACATAATACCAATTTTTACCATAACCATATCAGTTTTTTCCACATATTTTTTTCCTTCTGTCATAAATTTGCCAAATCAAAACCAAACAAACACGGTAGTTTATGAATCAGATTTACCCGAAAACTCAAAAAACAGACAATCCTGAGTCAAAATTGTTTGATGATTTCCGTAATGGAAAAACAGAGGCATTCACAGGCATATACGATATGTATGTGCAATTGCTTTTTAATTATGGTGCAAAATTAACTACCGACCGTGAGTTGTTGAAAGATTGCATACAGGAGGTTTTTGTAAAAATATTCAACAAACGACATGAACTTAACGAGGTATTGAATTTAAAATCGTACCTTCTCATTTCTCTTAAAAATAAACTGTGCGATGAATCTCGCAAGCGCGTTCATTTAAGCGATGTCTCCGTTGAAAAACTTGACATTGTTTCCGCCGATAATGTTGAAAAAAATTATCTCGCCCGTGAAAAAGAAAATTACGACAGTGCCCTACTGTCAAGATTAATGAGTAATCTCTCTCCACGCCAACGTCAGGCAGTGGAATTATACTACTTCGAAGAACGTAAATACGAAGATATCTGCACCATTCTGAAAATGAATTACCAATCGGTACGTAATCTGATTTATCGTAGTATGCTGAAATTGCGTAGTTGTGCTTGTTGAATTTAATAATTTTTTAAACAAAAAAATATCAGATTTAAAAAGTTAATTAATGTATGTTTTCTATATAAATTGTAATTATATCGACTTAATTGCTCTAATTTCAAAGAAAAATCAGGAGGTTTCTTAAAAAAACCTCCTTTTTTTTCATTTTACTGTTGTTTTTCAAAATTCAATGATTATATTTGCAGAAACAATATTCAATCAACCCCAAAACAAACTAATAAAACGTTTTTGCCTATTGCCACATTATTACGCTGAGAATCTTTAAATTTAGCAGTAATGAAAAATCTTAATCACTGCACCGACGAGGAGTTGGTAAAGTTGTATGAGAACGGCAACAACAAGGCATTCGAAGTTTTATTAATGCGCTACAAATCAAAGGTATATTCTTATATTTATCTGATTGTACGCAGCAGAGAACTCGCCGAAGACATTTTTCAGGAAACTTTTATTAAAGCTATTGCTACCATTCAGCAAGGGCGTTATACTGAAACGGGAAAATTTCTCGGTTGGATCAACCGCATCGCACACAATCTTATCATCGACCACTTCAGGCGCGAAAAAAACGAAAATACTCAATCGGCTGATGGGGTTGAGTACGATTTGATCAACACTACAAAACTCTCAGAAAAAAGTGTTGAGGACATAATTTCTAACGAGCAGGTACTTTCTGATGTTGTAAGACTGATTGACTTCTTACCTGAATCGCAACAAGCTGTAATACGAATGCGCTTTTTCGAAGATTTAAGTTTTAAAGAAATTGCGGAAAAAACAGATGTAAGCATTAATACGGCGCTCGGAAGAATGCGTTATGCTTTGCTTAATATGCGGAGAATAGCTACGGAGAAAGATTTATATCTTGAAATTAAGTAAGCAGTTAATAGTTAATAGTTTATAGTTGATAGTTTATAGTTAGTTAATGCCTAAAAAACGTTGACCGTTTTTGGTTGATAATTAAATTTGTTTTAGACTGAAAATTAAGTTCTTTTAATCTTTGAAATTTTTTTGATTTTAATCTCTTTTTGATTTTACGTATTTTGCCATTGTCAAATGAAGCGGAAACAAGCTCTGCTGAGGAGCAACTTGTCAGGGATGCTTTGAACGGCGACGGAAAAAAGTCGAAGAGAGAGCTGTCCTTGAAGGGTAGCTTTTTCACTTTTATCGAGCCGTATATGCCTAAAAAAACCTTTTCTTTTTCATTTAACACGGGTTTTTATCCGTTTTTGTAAATATACTGTTTTCAAATTGAATCGGCGTTTTTCGGTTCAAAATAATATGAGGCTTTTCATGGTTGTAAAGTTGCACGCTACGGTCACCCTCCCGGATTAACTCACTAAAAGTAGTTATATTCCGGTGTTGCAGGTAATTGTTTTTAATTACACCATTAATGCGTTCCGCTTTGCCGTTTTCCCATGGATACTGGCACATGCTGTTTATAATTTTATTCCCTGCGGTGAATGATAAAAAATTTTTATCATAGTACTGACCTCTGCCATCGGATTGAAAAATAAGACCGGCAATGTTCATATTTAACTTCAAACGAAAATCAACAGCCAACCGGAGCGCCAGAAAAGTTGTATGTTCAGTTTTTAAGCTTTGGGATACATGATAGCCCACAATTATCCGCGAGTAAGCATCGAGGATAAAAGTCAGGTAATAAAACCTGTTTGATACCTCATAGTATGTTAATTACACTTCAAAAAAAACCCGAGATTTGAAGCTCATTTACAATCACAAATTAATTTTTAATTTGATATTTTACTCCACTTTACAAATTCGTTTATTAATCTTTGCATTACCATCCAATTATTTCTATTATTTTCTATTTATAAATAATGTTGAAAATAAAAACAGATTACAAAAAACCGTATTCAGTATACTTCCTAAATTAAATAAGTATTATTTAATTACCTTAGTTAATCCCTTAAAAAGATTTTAATAGTCTGATATTAAATTATATATATACATTTTATGCAAATAAAGTAAATTAATTTTAAACTACAAATATGTTAACTATTCTTATTATAAAATAATATATACAAAATGTTGTTTTAAAAAGTACAACATTACATTACTTTCATTTATTTTCGATAACAAAACTTCAAAAAAATCACAAAGAAAATATTCGACTAAAACACTTCTATAAAGGAATAATGATTACGAAAACCTAAATACAACGTCATTTACTAAAGCAATATGAAAACAAATGAAAATAATAACAACTAATACAACTTAAAAGCCTATGACACTAAGAAAGCCAATTTCTCAAATTTAATAGCATTACAATAGCAATTTTATTTCACACAAGCACAAACTTTAAAAAAAACATTAAGTTTTTAATATCATGAAAATGAAGAAACGAACAAACTATCTATTGTTATTCTTTCTGATGTTAGGGATAACAACATTAAACGCTACAACCACAAATAAGGCTAAAGCAGAAAATGCAATGAATTCGGAATTTGAATTACAGCAAAATCAGAGAACCATTTCGGGAACAATTGTTGACGAAAAAGGTGAAGCTGTAATTGGAGCAAATGTTATAGTGCCGGGCACAAGTATCGGCACTATCACCAATGTATCAGGAAAGTTTGAATTGAACGTACCTGCAGATTGTAAACTCATACGCGTAAGTTATCTGGGTTATGAAACTCAAAATGTTACGGTATCAAATCAGCGTATTTACAATGTTACTTTGCAACCTGAAAGCAAAGGACTCGATGAAGTTGTTGTAATTGGTTATGGCACTGTCAAGAAACGCGATTTAACTGGTGCGGTATCATCGGTAAAAAGTCAGGACATAACAATGCGTCCCGGCCCAAACCCAATAGAAGCGCTGCAGGGTAAAGTAGCAGGTCTTGATATTACACGTAGTTCCGGTCAGCCCGGCGCTGGTGTAAAAATGCTTTTACGCGGTAACAGATCGTTTACTGCAAGTGGCACGCCATTGTTTTTAATTGATGGTTTACCCGGCGATTATGCCACACTAAATCCCAATGACATTGAATCAATTGACGTTTTGAAAGATGCTTCATCTACAGCAGTTTACGGATCGGCAGGTTCGAATGGTGTAATTATTATTACTACAAAAAATGGCAAATCCGGAAAATTAAATATTGATTTAAATTCATATTACGGATATAACGGTTGGTCTGTTACACCAAAAATGCGTACTGGTGAATCATATTTACAGGCAAAACGAGATGCATACAAATATGTTTGGGATGATAAAACCTCTCAATGGACGCGTACAGGTGCATTATGGCAGACAGAAGCTGATGACGAAACTATTTTTGGTGCAGCAAGATATGCAATTTATAAAGAAGGAGAATTTGTAGACTGGACGAATGAATTTTTGCAGAAAAGTGCTTCAACTCAAAACTACAGTTTAAGCGTTTCTGGTGGAAATGAATCAACAAAAGGTTATATTTCATTCAACTATACCGACGAAATGGGTCAGTACAAGGGTGACCAATATAAACTGTATTCTACAAATATGCGTATTGACCATAATGTAAAAAAATGGCTTTCAATAGGTAGTACGCTGCAACTTTCGTATCTGGACAGAGATAAGGCGCAAGATAAACTTGAAAATGCACTGGTTACTGATCCACTTGTAAGACCCTACAATGAAGACGGAACACTGAACACAAACCTTGGAAATAACGTTTATAATCTGCTTCTTAATTATCAACCCGGGGTTTATGCCAATGTGGATAACAATACTAAAATCAAATTTAATCCATATATCGAATTTAAACCCATAAAAGGATTATCGTTGGTATCACGCGGGAGCTTATGGTTAAATTATTCAAATACTTACCGCTTTGATGGTATCGGATCTGTAAATTATACATATGCGAATGCAGGTATTGCAAAAGCAACAATAGATCAGGACCGATCTTATGGTTATCAGTGGGAAAATATTCTGACCTATAATTTAAAAATTGCTGATAAGCATGATTTTACTTTTACAGGAGTTACATCGTGGAATTCCGGACAAAGTATAAATACTTCCATGGTTCAGAATAATGTGCTTAACAATAATTTTAAGTGGTTTTATATGACCGGTGATGCCAACACTACAGCTTACAGCGGATATTCAATGTCCAAATCATTCGGACTTGTCGGCAGGTTGAATTACTCATATCTGGGTAAATATCTTTTCTCAGCGTCAATCAGACACGACGGCTCGTCGGTACTTTACTATACCAATCAGTGGGATAATTTCCCTGCCGTTTCAGCAGCATGGAGAATTTCCGAAGAGCAATTTATGGCCGGAACCAGCGAATGGCTGGATAATTTGAAATTGCGGGTTGGTTGGGGTGTAACAGGTTCTTCAAGCATTGCACCTTTTAGTTCAATTAATTCGCTTGAAAGCAACAATATGTCGTTAGGTGGTACTACAGTGCCTTTCTACAGAAATTCAAGATATATCACAAATACAGATTTAGGTTGGGAGAAATCATTCAACACTAATATTGGTTTGGATTTTAGCCTCTTGAAAAACCGGATTGACGTAGCACTTGATGTTTATAATACCAAAACCGAAGGTGTTATCTGGAGTGTTTCCTTGCCTTCTATTTATGGAACATATACTCCCGGGTCAAACTATCTGACGAACTTGAATATTTGTGAAACTGCGAATAAAGGATTTGAGGCTACCGTGAATACGCGAAATATTGTTACCAAAGATTTCGAATGGTCATCGTCAATTGCATTTTCGTACAACAAAGAAGAAATTCTTAAATTAACAAGTGGTATTGCCAATAATATCTCAAATGGAGTGTATTCTCTTACCATTGGCGAGCCTGTTAATTCTTTCCGTAATTACAAATTGGATGGTGTTTGGCAAATTGGCGAGGAAAAAGATGCAGCTGTTTTTGGAAAACGTCCCGGCGATTTAAAAGTAAATGTTCCTTTCATGGAAAAACTTGGTGAAGGTGTGTTCCTCAAAACGGTAACAGCGACTGATGGCACAGTTACAAAAACATATTATTATACTGATTTAACAGCTGCTCAGCAGTATGATCCTACACTTACTGCTGCAAATGCCAAGTATAATTATAGTGCTAACGATTACCAGATTTTGGGTCATAATTCACCTGACTGGTCGCTTGGTTTCCAGAATTCTTTCAAATACAAGAATTTTGATTTGGCAATTTATATGTATATGCGCTGGGGACAAATGATTAGCTACAATATGCTTGGATGGTATCAACCTAATGCTTTTGCTACAAATGCTAGTCCATCCAGAACATTCCCTGAGCACTTTAATTACTGGACTCCTGAGAATCCATCGAACGATTTTCCGGTGATGAACTATTTAGCTACAACATCGTCCATGACAGGCTTTTCAGGTTTGAATTATGTAGATGGCTCTTTCTTTAAAATCAAAAATATATCGCTTGGATATTCTTTACCAAAGAAATTAATTAAGAAAGCAGCCATTGAAAAATTCCGCTTGTATGGAACAATAACTAATCCTTTAGTAATTGCAAAAAATCCAATGTTGCAACAGTACGATCCTGAAATGAATGGTGAACTAAGTTACCCTCTCACAAAACAGGTAGTTGTGGGTATTAATGTAACATTCTAATTGTAGAACATTTAAAATATAGAAATATGAAAACCATAAATATAAAAAGAATTTTATACAAATCGACCTTCGGATTGATATTGTTATTTTCAGTATCATCGTGCAGTTTGGATGAATACAATCCATCTGCATTGTCAGAGGCTAATGTACTTAGTAACTTCAATGGTTGGAAGGCGTTTCAGTCAAATTGTTATACCGGACTTTGGGGCTCATTAATAGGTATGCCTTATGGAATTGTTTCAGAAGTTGGCACAGACCTGTGGACATTTCCTTATAACAATCATAATCAGTACAAGGATGTTATGGCTTATGAGGAATTTACAAACAATTCAGGAGTAGTTAGAAATACATGGGATTTTGCATGGGGCTCAATAGCTGCCTGCAATAAAGTAATTGATTTATCAACAAAGTTGACTGATGGTACCGAATCAGATATTCAAACTCTTGTAGCAGAGGCAAAACTTCTCAGAGCTTATTACTACTCGGTATTGGTTACACATTTTGGTGAAATACCTTTAATTATTGCCGGTGATCCTGTTAAAACATTAAGTCCTGTACGTAACAGTATAGCCGAAATTTATCCACAGATTATTGCTGATTTAAGATATGCATTTTTGAACCTTAAAGTAACTCCTTTCGATAATAATCCGGGTAGAGTTACGAAAAAGGCAGCCTTTGGACTCCTCGCGAGAGTTTATGCTCAGGGAGCTGGTGAAGGACTTTCGGAAGGTGCTAAATCCTGCTGGGTGCGCGCTAAGGAAGTGGCTGATAGTTTGATTAATAACAATGTTGCTTACGGCGCTGAAATGTACGATGATTTTTCTAAAGTATTTGCAGCGGCAAATAACCGTAATAATGCGGAAGCTTTGTTCAGTGCTTATGGTCTGAATCCTTACGATCTCTCGTATAATGTTGCTACAGGTAATACAAAACCAAATTTGTATTTACACTTTTATCCAAAGTTCGATGATGCTTTCGGTACTTCCGACATTTTCAAGCGCGGAGTTAACTCAAATACTTCCAATGCATATTACGGTCGTTGCAATCAACAATTTATCGCTCCAACTAAATATTTAATAAATTGTTTCAATGCAAAATATGATAAACGCTGGGAAAATACTTTTGTAACAGCTTTTGCAAATTATTCAGGAGTACAGGCAAATGCCAGTCTCGGTTCAGGAGCTCCAACTCCTGCAAAAGTTACTTACGATGCGGCAACTATAACGCTTACTGCTGCCATGTGTACCAAATATGGTATCGATGCATCTAATATTGGTAAAAAAATATATCCTTATGCTGATGTAAATGCTGTGTTAACCCCAAGTTATGCCACCTGGCAGTATATCCCGAAAATCTGGAAAAAAGATGGCGGTCGCACAGGTGTACTTACCGATCTTGAGGAAATTTCCAATGCAAATGTACATCCATATCCATTAGAAGTTGATGAAGACAGATTTATTGCTTATTTAAGTAAAGATTATTTATCAGCCGAAGATAAAAAAGACAGAAGATATGTAACTGTTAATATTGACGATTTATTCGACCCTGCTGATCCTACAGGAAGCACTTATAAAAAAGTAGTTTCAACAAATGGATTAACTCCTGCAAGCCTTGCAAATTTATTCCCCGCAATGATGAAATTTAATCATAATTTCGATGGAGGATGGCTTGGTGGTAATTTTCAGCAGAAATTGGGTAATATTATGATAATGCGTATGCCTGAAATTTATTTAATTGCTGCTGAAGCTACTTTAAACATAAATAGTGGAAACGGCGCAGCTGCTGCAAATTATCTTAATGAGGTTCGTAAACGCGCATGTAGAAATGCAGCTGATTTTAATACAGCTACGGGTATGCAGCTTACGACTGCCACAATGAATGATGTATTTGATGAATATGCACGTGAACTATGTGGAGAATATAACCGTTGGGCATTACTCAAAAGAAATAAAGCATTTGAAACAAGGCTCCAGACTTATAATCAGACTGCATTTGTAAATTTTGTTGCAACTAAACACTATAAACGTCCGATTCCTTATACTTTTCTGAATCAGATAAATAATGCTGATGTATTTGGTACGAACGGTTATTAATACACGCAATTTGTTTGATTTGAATAATTAATTTTCTCTCAGCCGGCATTAGCAAATAAGTTTTTTGGTAATGCCGGTTTTGTTTTAAATAATCTTGCAAGAGCAAAATCAGCTCCTTGGTTTTTTTGAGTGGGGAATTTCGATATATTTCAATACATATTTTTACCAAAATAAACTCAATTTTAATCCTTCGTTGAAGTAATTTTTAATTACATTTGTTGCATAAAAAATCCTGATTTCTTTAAAGCAGACTAAACTTTCTGTTTGCAAATACGTCCAAATGTGAAATTCTAATATTATGCACAAATTCCTTATCGCACTATTTTTCATAACAAGTTCATTTATTAATGTTTACACGCAAAACCAAAACAATCAGCAGGTTGATTTTTCAAAAACTTTAGCTACGCGCTTTTCAAAACTTTGGTTTCATGTTCCTCAGGAAAAAGTATATTTACACACCGATAAGCCTTACTACAGCGCCGGCGAAGAAATATGGTTTAAAGCTTACCTTGTAAATGCTTCCACACACATTTCAAATACCAAAAGTAATTTTGTGTATGTAGAGCTGATTGATAAATCGGACTCGGTAATGGCGCGGGTAAAAATCAGGAAAGATTCACTTGGATTTTCGGGAAATTTAAAACTGCAACCTGAATTGCCTGCCGGAAAATATACCCTCAGAGCTTATACCTGGTGGATGCAAAATGCCGATGCAGATTTCTTTTTTTCAAAACACATTTTTATAGGGAATAAAATTGACGACAGAGTTATTTGCAATCCGGTTTTTGGGACTTATGCCAACGGAAAAGTGCAACTTACATTAAATTTTACGAATACCTTCGGCAATCCTGTTACAGGCAAACAAGTTCGGATTAACCAGAGTTGGTTAAAATCAGAAAAAAAACAGCAGCAAACTTCTATCGACAATCATGGAAAATTAAGTCTTCAATTAAATTTCGACACTGCCGATATTTCAAAAAAATACATCGAAATAAACATAAAAGAACCAGGGTTAAAATACAGAGATAAAATTCACATTCCCGATTTCAGAAACGATTTTGATGTTCAGTTTTTTCCTGAAAGCGGAGTATTATTAAACGATGAGTTGCAAACCATAGGTTTCAAAGCTATCGGAACAAATGGACTTTCCGTAGAAGTTGAAGGAACGGTTTACAATCAGGATGGTGAGGAAATTTCAGATATAAAGTCGATATATAAAGGGATGGGGAAAATAATACTTAAAACCAATCCTGACGAAAGTTACTATGCAAAAGTTACTACAGCAAATGGTTTGACAAAAAGATTCGACCTCCCCAAAACCCAAGAAGAAGGAATTGCATTGCGTATTGCCAGTGGCAGAGGACGAATTAACTACTCGCTGATAAATAAAACTGCGCATCAAAACGGTCGGTTTCATTTGCTTGTTCACACACGTGGAGTAGTTTATTACCTGCGCTCGTTAACCGAGCCTGAAGGCGCTATATCAGAAACCACATTACCAGCGGGTATCAGCGCTATTTCTGTTATCGATTCATTAGGCAACACATACTGCGAACGTTTGGCATTTATAAAACCGGCAGCATTGCCTACTGTAACTTTTACGGCCGATAAAAACCGGTACGGCAAGCGCTCGCCTGTAAATCTCGGATTCAATATTCTTTCGGCAAGCGGTAAACCTTTTGCCGGAAATTTCTCGGTCAGTATTACCGATATGGTAAATGTGGAAAACGACACAATATCTGATAATATTCTAAGTAATTTACTGCTCACTTCCGACTTGAAAGGTTACATTGAAGAACCTGCGTTATACTTTACAGACAATAGCGCAGCATCGCGCGGAAAATTGGATTTACTCATGCTTACTCAAGGCTGGAGGCGATTCAAAACCGAAAATTATGCCAGGGCAAAATATCCCGATATGAAACATTATATGGAAGTAGGGCAAACCGTATCGGGCAAAGTGCTAAATTTATTGAACAAACCGGTAAAAGGAACCGACATTATTTTCCTGTCGCCATATAAAAACCGCATTGTTTTGGAAAAAACAGATTCAACTGGAAGATATTTAATTCAGGGAATTGAATTCCCCGACAGCACAACCATGATTGTGAAAGCAAAAAGTAAAACAAAAATAGTTGACGTTGAAGTAATTCCCGACAAAGATGAATTTCCCGCAATAAACACTTTTATTCCTGATGATAAAAACAACAAAAATGCGCCGCCTGTAAAATATTTTCAAATGATTAAAGAAAAATATTACAGCGATGGGGGTATGCTTATGGTAAATCTTGATGAATTTACCGTAAACGCCGAAGTTAAAAAAAGCAATGAGCTTACCGAGTTTTATTCAAGCATGGCCGATACCAATATAGGTGAAGATAAAATGGAGCAATATCCCGGAATGGGCGTACTGGAATTGCTATCGATGCAACCCGGAATTCAGGTAAACGGACAACAAATTTCAATCAGAAATGCAGGGAACAATCCACTTTTTATTATCGATGGCGTTGAAACCGAAAATATAGAAGATATTCTTTACCTCAATTCATTTGATATTGAAAATATCGCTATTTTCAAGGGAGCTTCAACTACATTTTGGGGTTCGAAAGGTGGAAGTGGCGTTATTGCCATTACCCTCAAAAAAGGTTACATACGCAAAGCGATAACACCACCTAGCCTTGTTCATTTCACGCCTCTTGGATTTCAGAAACCCGTGGAATTTTACATGCCAAAATATGAAGTTGACAGTATCCGTCAACATTATAAGCCTGATTTACGCACTACAATTTACTGGAATCCGAAAATTAAATCGGATATTAACGGTAATTTCCAACTTAATTTTTATACTGCCGATCAGCCAAACAATTACAGAATCATAGTTGAAGGCATAAGCAACGATGGAGAAATTTGCAGATTTACCGGAATAATTGAGAGGAAAGATTAGAAAATTGCGAGGAAGTGAAGTTCATTTTCAACATAATCAGTGAATTTGGCATCATTATTTCGTAAATTAATCGAACCATGAAAAAGCGTGCGATATTTAAGTGTTTTACAAAATTTCTTTTTGTAATAAATGTACTATTATTTACATCGTGTGCCACATTGTTTAACAAACCAACTTCAAGAATTGCTGTTCACACAAAATCTCCTGCCACAATTGTTATAAATAATGACACAATAGAAACTGTAGAAAATACCGCTTCATTTATTGTAAACAGGAGTGGCAAAAATCTGGAAATAATATCATTTGCCGACTCATTAACCAAAACTTATACTGTTTCACCAATGCTTTCACCCATGTTTTATAATAATTTTTCTGATTCTTTTGTGTTCACCGATAGCTATCGGTGTGTTTCAAACCTAAATGAAAACTGTTTCGTAAAAAAACTCACGTGTAATTTTAATTTCACCATTTTGCCCCGACAGCATCGGTTGGTTTGCTGTACAGGTTGTTTTTATATTTCAATACAATGAAATAATAATACATAGTGCCTGCATCGGCAGTTGCATCTTCATACATTTCGGTTTTCACATCGGTTTCTTTTATTAAAAGCGGTTCGCCGTTTTCAACCGAGCGGTAAATGGCTGTCGAAAGTAAATTTTCAGTTACAGGCATAGTCCATTTCAGAATAATTTTTTTATCTGAAGGTATCACTGTAACATTTCCAGGCTGAAGCAATGGTTCTCCCATATAAAGAAATCCTGCCGGCTGACTAATGCTTCCGGTGTCGAGTGTATCCTCGCCAAAACACTGTACGCGGTATGCATAATATCTGCCCGGAATCAAAAGGGAATCGGTGTATGCATTATTCATAAAATCGGTTACGGCAATTAGCTTTTCGGGCGTTTCAATTTTATCATTATATCGGCTTTCTCTGAAAATGCGGTAACCCATCACACCTGCATGAAGTTCTGCAGCATCCGACCATGTTACAGTCAGCGATTTTTTATTACCAATAACACTTACTTTGTTAGGCACAGGAAGCCTTCCGCCACTGAACGAAATGCTTACCCGTTCGCTCATAGGGCTGATATTATAGGAAGTATTTACCGATGCTACAGCATAACTGTAAACTTCCGTATTGATTGTTTTTGGAAGTGTGTCGGTGTAAGTAAGCAGCGAATCGGAAGATAATAACATGCGGGGTAGTTGCGTTAAAGGCGCCGTATAACCATCGCCACGATACACATAATAGCCCCTAATATCGTGTCCTAACCTGCGAAAGTTCAGTAACACAATGTTACCATTTCGCGAAATGCGAATATCCTGCGGTGGAAATAAATTGGGATTGCGACCTTCGAGAATTGACGGAACACGTGCGCTTGGCAAACTGCTACCATAACCATTATTAATGGCTACATAATAAAAATATGAAACAGCAGGATTAATATTTCTACTGTCGAAATATTCTTTTTGTTTCGGATTTAAAGCGGCTATCATTTGATATCTCCCATTATACGCATCTGAGCGATACACATCGATGGTATTCACATTCATGCTATAATTAAAATTCCATTTCAGCAAATTTCCTCCTTTTTCTGCATCAGGAGTTACCGTAAAATTTATTATCAATCCAAGATCTGAGGGTTTTGCCACGAAATAAATATTCAGTGTGTCCGATAATTGTCCTTTGTTTCCAAGAGCATCAAAAGCCTGAGCTACATAGCTGTAAGTTAAGCCTTTCATTACACCCGCATCTGTTATTTCTGCTACCATTTCATTGTCCTGAGATGTATATATCATATCTACAGGTATTTCATTAAACGAATTGCGCAAATATGCACTTCTGAATATTTTCAATCCACTGATATTTTCGGTTTCCGGAATTTTGTAACTTATGCTGATGGATTTTTCGTTCAATTTAAACCGAACAGGTGAAACTGCTGAAATTTTCTTCCCGGAAGGATATGAGATGCTTACTTCTTTCATAACAGTTTGAGAGCCGTTTTTTGACAATTTCTTTATTCGGTAATTATACTGTCCGGATTCTTTAATTCCATGATCGAACCATGCAGTACCGGTCATATATTGATATCGCTCATCGAGTCCGTAAGCAAACAAAGAATCGAGCAGTGTATATTTCTGTATTTTTTTCCATACATTAGCAATTACTGAAACATTTATTGGCGTAACTGCTGCTACAGGAGCAGGTAATTGCATTATGGCAGCTTTACATTCTGCCTCACTTTTCGGGGCTTTCAGTTCTGCAACAGGTATCCATTTTTTATCCGGCATTTGCTTTTCAATCAGGTACGAAAAATTCTTCGGTATTTCTTTGCCACAAAAAACAAAAATTCCGTTCGGGTAAGCTTTTCCTGAATATTGAGCACTGATAGTATTTATAAATAATAGCATCAAAAATGTTCCGGCAAACTTCATATATTTATTTGAGTCCATAATTTTTTGATAAATGTAAATTAATAAAATCATTTAACAGGAGGACACGCTAATGTAGTTCCTCCACTACCAAGTGAAAAACTAAATCCGCTGGTGCCGGCAGTGGCTTTGCAATCCACCGATACAGATTCCGAAATGGTTGTAAATCCAAGACTTTGTTTGATTTTTGCATTGAAGTCCATCTTCATCACGGCATCAAAATAGCTTGGTTCACCTATCTGGAACATAATTTTTCCTTCGCCCGAAACCCCACCGCTAATACTTGTTCCGGTTATAGCCGATAATCCTGCTTTGGCTTCGGCAAACACATAACCATCGCCACCGAGCTTCCATTCATTATCGGAAATATTGAAGTAGAAGTCGCCACCTATGAGTGCAAGCGCTTTCACATAACCTGTAGCAAGAATAAAATCGAAATCAATGCTTTTCTTGATAATTTCACGATTGAATGTAAAGTAAAATCCGGAAAGTGTTTTTGTATTTTGTTTGTAACATTTATTTTGCACCACCGGGTCAATGTAGGAATTGGTTACATTCCATAAATGATCGGTTAGTGGATAACGTCCGGCCATCATGCCGATATTATAATCGCCTGCCAAAATTCCTGCCGGAATAAACGCGCTGCATCCTCCTGCAAGATAAAATCCCTGCATGCCGAAACAGGTTTCAATGGTGCCGCTGTGCAAACGAACCGTTCCCAATAGCACAGGTGTACTTATTGTGAGACTACCAACAAGTTCTTTCTTTTTGAAATCGAAAGTTTGCGACATCGACCCAATTGGTGTGCTGATTCCGGTTACTGCAAGTCCATCTGAATTTACACTTACATCGCCCAGAATTTCAAATTTGGTTTTAAAATCGGCAATATCATCCTTAGCTTTTGAATTGTTCATCATCCAACCTTCGTACTTCAGTGTCGTCCAGTCGTTGTTTTCCACTTTCATTCCACCTTCAATAATTTTCAGACTGTAACCATTGTCCGATTTCATTGGTTGTGAAATAAAATCAGGCTCAGCATCAGAAAGTTGGGTTATCCAGTCTTTTTTGAGCAATACCTGATATTTTGGCAAAACACCTGCAATATGTCGGGCATAAAATGTTGCCGGAATCGGATTGAAAGTTCTGTTCGGTTTTTCGAGCACCCTGCCTTCGATAAAAAGTACATCTTTGGTAATGCTGATTTTTTGTTTCAGCGCTTCGAAATGAACAAATCCTTTCCCTTCGAAATCGATGGATACATTTTCGAATGTTGGATTTACATCCTTACTTGTCCATATTGCTGTTAAACCGATATCGCTAACACGTGGTGCACCTGTATTTATCAATCCATTTACACTTAAATAATTAGGTCCGTTGTAAATGGATAAAGGCTCAAATTTTGCCACCGAATTTGCCAGTAGATTTGGCTTGGAATTTTTCTGCATCAATTGTACAATCATTTCGTTGTTACTCAGAATTTCGATGTAATTAAGGTCGATTGTATAATTGGGTAAACCGGTAAGTGGAGGTAGTGAAGCAACCTTAGAATTGCCTGAACCAAGCAGACAGAAATTCCAATGCGGTAACATATCGGTACCTACTTTGTATTCGTAATTGAGGTGTGCTTTTGTGGGGTCAACACCCTGTAGCATAAATTTACCTCCGCCTAAACCAAGTTGATCCATTTTAAATTCATCCATAAAGAACATATCATTACGAAGTACAAATTTTCCCACCGGAATATCGATAATTTTCGTACGAATCAATGCATCGGTACTCAAAATTCCACCTTCGGTTGTACTGAAACTCCAGTTGCGCGCTTCTAATGTCCAGTCTTCGAGCGAAATGTTTATTGGTTTGGTTGAAGAAGCCGGATAAACTTTGTTTTCGTCGAGTATTAAATCGGGAATCAATACACTGAAGTTTTCAGGCTGAGCGTTAGGGATTTTGCAGGTTATTGTAGCATTGAGATGTATTTTTCCATCCTGATCTATATAACTTTTTAAAGGATTTGCTTTGGCATCAAAATTTATTAATTTAAAAGCTATAGGCTGCGCATTTCTATCACATAGGTTGTAAGCTACTCTTGGCTGCTGAAAGTATTGTGTTTTTTTATTAGCAACATTCTTTCGGTATTCATCGGTATTTACAAATGCATTATTGTTCGATTCGGTTTCAGTATAAGCGCTTGTAGAAACACTTATTACATTTTTAATAATTGAATCATTGGTTAGTTTAGCCAGATAGAATTCACTTCCGGTAAAACTTAAATAACTGCTCGGATAATTGAATGAATTATCCACAATCTGCAACTTTCCGTTTATTTTTCCGTAATCATTATCCTTTATTATGCTAAGAGGTGTTGAGTTGTACAAACCCGAAGCGGTTGTAAGTTTTACGTTGTATTTATCTAAATAAGAGAGTTTAAGATTAGTTATTCCCGAAATTTTAACTGAATTTACGTTTACTGTTGCCTTCCCTGCATTATTGCCTGTTTTTGCGATATCGTAAATCACATCTTCCACACGCAGTAATTTTAAATCATCTTTGAGTTTAAAATCAGAAATAGCTTCGGTCCAGTGTACCAATCCCGTAACTTTAACCTGTTGTTCACTCACTGGAGTAATTTTTTCAACAGTAAGCGGAAATCCCCAGAGTTTATTTATTATTGCGCCGTTAAACGAGGTCAGATTAAGATTTAAGGTCGCAGTTTTGTTGAGAATGTTTGCCTGCTGTTTGTCGCCCGAAACTGTAAATGTTGTATCGAGTGTGGCAATTACATTTATTTTTTGATTATTTACAGGAACACCCTGCAGGATATATTTCCCGGTTGCATCGGTAAAGGCCACAACCAAATTGGCATCGTTAGTTATTGTACCTGATGCACTTCCTGCATTTACTATTGTTGGATTGACCTGGTAATTTCCCGCAGGAGTCTGAGACTGAACTACATTCGACAAATTTTGTGACTGAGTGTTGTACTGTACGTTTGTGTAATCGGTATTTACCGGCGAAGTTGCAGTGTTCTGAACTTCAAGATAAACGCGTGCATTTTTAACAGGTTTGTTGTCTAATTTTACTATTCCGACAATTTCACTTCCTTTTTCAAGCTCAATATCAATCTGTTTAAAGTCACGCGATTCTTCGCTTTTCAGATTTATTGTTTTTGGTATATATCCTTGTCCGTTCGGACCACGCACAACCAGTGTATAATTATTAACGGAAACATTTTCGAACACCATCTGTGCTTTTCCATACTGATCAGTGGAAACTTTGCTTTCGCCAAGCTGAACAGTGGCATTTTTAACTCTTAGAGTTTGCTCAATATTCTGAATTTTTACTTTTGTTGTTACATTAAACTGCAAGCGGTGTTTTCTCCTGTAAACTTTTATGCTCTTTAAATCAATTTCCTGCTGAGTAGCATCAAGTGCGGTCATAATGTATGCTGTATCGAACCAGGCAACATCTTTCGGAATGATTTTAATTTTCACACCTTTCATAGGAGCTACTTCCATTTTGAAATTTCCAAACTGATCAGTTTCGAAAATCTTTCCTGAATCAGCCTGTAAATATGCAGGTACACCGTTTAGCAGATTTACATTGATTTTACCCGTTGAACTGCTGCTAATATCAGCATTTATTATACGCCCTTTTACTATACCTTTCGGAATAACAGCCAAAACAGGTGTTGCTTGTTCTCCCACTTTTTTTAATGCTACCTTGTATGGCATATCAGTAACTTTATAACCCGAAGCAGTAGCGCCAAACCACATTATATTGGAATTAATTGGTTCGGTCATGTATTTTGTTAGCGGATCCTGATTGGCTATTAATTCAGCATAACCATATTTATCCACCGGTTTTATCAGCATCTGACCAATTACAAATTGTTGTGTTTTCGATATCAAAACCTTTGTAGAACGGTCTGTAGTAAGTGTTTGTCCTGAAAGACTATCTTTTACACGTACCAGTGCGCGACTTGTAAGCGGAGTAAGTTCAATTTCCAGATCGACAACCGGAATTTGGGGATCTGTCCAGTCTGTGGTCAAATCATCAAAAGCCGGAATCGTTTCAAGTGTTGATTTATATGATTTTGCGCCTTTATTTACAAAACTTGATGAATGAACTTTATAACGGTTATATTCCGACTGTAACAAAGAAGGAAATACTTTTCCATATTTTCCGGTCATTTCTTCCACCGGTTGAGCCGACCATAACTGTTCATATTTTTTCGGATTTGCCGGTTGTGTATATTCGGGACTAATCAGTTCCTTGAAAACATATTTTCCATCGCCTTCGCCTGCCGGTAAATTTTTGGGTTTCTGGTTCAAATCCCTGAAAACCGTAACCTGCATATCGGACAATGGAAGTTTTTGATTTTGTGGTTTTTCAAATGTTTTTGCCACAAGCTGAAATTCCTTAACAAAATGTGTTATGTTCATTACTGAATTCATGCTTTCAAAAGGCTGAATTTCTATTACATCAATTGATGGATAAAAGTAAGAAGCTTTATCGCCATCAATCACAATTCTGAAGGTTCTTCTGAACTGATCATAACTTTCCGAAGTTTGAGTTGGTGGCATAACCGGTGTCGAAGGTTTCGGACCATGTACTTTGTTCTCTTCTGGAGAATGCATTATATCCATCATACCACCAGCTTTTGTTCCACCGGTTTTAACAGCGCCTTTCACTCCATACGAATTGCTTCCGGCATTGAATCCCACATTAAATCCTCCGTTCAATCCGTTTTGTAATCCTCCAAACTGATTATCGCCAAAATTTTGACCAAATCCGTAATCCACATCACCCGGATTTATTAAAGATTCAATTTCTTCCTTAAAGCCCGCTTCAGGATCATTTTCAGCTACGGGAGGCTTCCCGCTACCTTCAGAGTGAACAACATTCCCCTTGCCGAGATTTCCTTTTTTGTTGAAATTTACCACATCGATAGTGAAGTAGCCTTCGCTGTCAGTTATTCCTTCAGCCATAGTTGCATACTGATCTACAAGCGGAATAATTTGATTAGAACCTTCTAACTCGAATCCTGTATATTCCCAGTGTCCTCCTATCACTTTTACAAAATCACCTGAATTTCCTGCAATTCCCACCGTTTTACCTTTGCCATCTACATAATCAATTATAACTCTGAAATGCGTATTTGGCAATGCCCGTTTTGTCTGATTTGCATCTGACTTCCAGGTGTAAAACAGTCGTCCCTTAATTTTTGAAGTTGGGGGCGTGCATGAAATTATACTGTAATTCAGTTTTATGGTTCGGTAATAGTTTTCTTCATTTCCGCTTTCTTCCGGAATTTCGATATGAAATGCAATTTTTTCCGCTACAAACTGACCAGAATCAACGAAATTCGTTGAAGGAATACTCAAATTCATGTTTTCAAGTGCGCCTGAAATCAATTCGTTTAAAGCAGGTGTCAATAATCCACTAAGATTACCGCCTGAAGCAATATAATTATTACCGGAATTATTGAGTCCCGACACGTTTGAATCTGTACCTAAATTTATCGTATTCTTGGCTATAAATTCATTCAGATTTTTAATGGCGATTATATTATATTCTTCTAATGGTGTGTTGGTTGATAGAAGTTTTTCAAAAGTTACATAAGTGCTGTCCTTTTCTCTTACTGTAGTTCCAAAACCAACAATTGTGATTTTACTCATTAGTTTTTTTGGTGGATTAGTTTTATTGATAATCCCTTCGTATGCCGGAATATTGCCCTGTTTGTTTTCACGATAAAGCAAAACAGGAATTCCTTCAGCAATTGTGTCTTTATCAGGCTCATAGGTGTATGATTGATTTTTATCGTCCACCTTGTTAGCCGCGCTTTGAGTATAATTCTGTTCGCCTGCTAAATTTACGGTGAGCCCCTGATCATTTCGAACCAGATTATACTGCGTAAATTTCTTTATAACATTGAGTTTTAATTTGTAAGCGTATGTTTTCGCTACCAGATTTCCAAAGTTTATTACGGAGTCCTTGTATGAAACCGGCTTGCTGATTATACCAAAATGTTTATCAACAAAATATGGATTTGCAATTTTTATGCGATATGCCATCGAATCGGCATCGAAGTATTTTTCCGGGATTGAAAATTTAGCATTTACCTTCCCAAGACTGTCGGTTTGTGCTACTTCCGATGATAGTTTCACATAACTCAGTCCGTTTATTGTTTCGGATGGTAAATTATTAAACAGATAACCACTTGATGCATTCTGTACGTTGGCTGCACTTTTTGAGTTCTGAATTTTCAATGCTTCAATAGTTACTTCAGTATTGGCCACCGGATAAGTTTCCGGAAAACCTTTGAAATTATAATTTATAACAGCCTGAACAGGTATTTTTAATGTCGGAGTTTCATCGCTTATACGCTGAAAAACAAATTCAGAACTTACAGATTTTTTAATCTCCTGATTTTGATTGTTCACTACAATGATAGTTGCTTTGTAAGTAGCGTTATGTTCGAATCCTGCTGCCAAAGCCTGAGAATCTGTTAGTTGTAAATCATTTTCAATTAATCCGGTACTATCAGTTTTAGTGAAAATTCTGTTGAATATTATTCCTGATTTTTCTGTTTTCAGTTTTTTGATTTTTTCTATACTTAACTTGTAGTTTTTAATATCTTTTGCAAGAATTATATTTTTATCGTCAACTATCGAAGAGTCGGCATCAATTTTTTTCAGCCATGCCCAGTTAATGAGCATTTTGTTTTCGTTATTGACTTTTAAAGTGTCGGTTTTTCCATGACTGAGTTTTTTTGGATTCAGAAATGTAAATTCGGCATCGCTTCCGGTTGGTACAACAACAGTACTGTTATTATAATTCCATCCAGGCAATGCTTTGTACATAAACTGAATAGGTTCACTTTTTCCTCCATTTTTCAGATAAGCGCTTCGCGATAAACCTGTAACCTGAAGTGCATAAACCGCACCTGTATCTAACTTTATTCCGCTTGCCAAATCAAGTGCAAAATTTGTTGTCGGGATATTGGATTTTTCCAGTAATACTTGTGTTGAAAAGTTTAGTGCATCGTACATATTTACTCCCTGAGGTATTTTTACCACACGTAGCCTGTAAGTTAATCCCTGTACAAAAGGTGTTACGGGTGTCCACGAAATATTCAGGAATTGAGGCGTTTTTGCAAATTCAGTAGTGTTATGTAAGGGGTATGTAATTTGTGGCGGCTCACTGTAAGCAATAAACATTGAGCGGCAATCTTCCGATAATAATGATCCCGAGTTGTATTCTTTTACTTTGATACAAATTGAATATGTTCCCTCAGGCATTGCCTGATTTGTAATTACATCCGATAGTTCCATTCCTTTCAGAATTAAATCATTTGTGGATCCACCACCGAAAATAGTCTGCAGCTGAGTTCCTGTAAGAGTTTTCGGTATGTTTGGCACTAATTCAATAGGTAATCCGGGACGATAATTTTCGCGCACTTCTACTGAAATGCTGTTGTCATCCTTTCGGATTGAACCGGTAAGATAAACCTGAACAGGCGATTTACTTGTGGGATTAATATATAAAAGTGTAATCAGTGCCTTATTATTGGTCATATAACCCATGTAATCGCGATAGTAAGGAGAGTAAGGCGGTATAATGTTGAGTGTAACATTCACTTGCGCAAAAGCCGATGCTGAAAAAATCAATGCAAGCACCGAAATCAGAATGCTGAATTTGAAACTATTTTTGTTCATGTTTTGGGCTTTTTTCAAAAATTATACTGATAAGTTGCAATAAATCTTGACTGGCTGAAGTCAGTCATATTATAAATGCCGTTTGCCGGCGAATATAGATAATTGAATGCCAGGTTTATTGTATTTCTTTTAAGGAAATTGTAAGTGGCATTCAATTCAAGCGATACTGTGGTTCCGTTATTCGAACCATTCAATTGGTTAAACAAAAGTGTATTATTGTTGGTAAGAGTAAATGAATTGCTGAAAAGAGTTTTGCTGACTCCGGCTATTACACCAAAACTTTTTAATGTATTTAGAGAAGTTACTGCTGAATTATAATTCGCACCTGCATTTATGTTCCAGCCTCCTTCGTAAAGCATAAAAGTGTTGTTGAGTGTGGCGTAGGTATTTTTAATGTCGTTATTTATCCCATTTACCTGTTTGTTTTGCATGTCGGTATAGCTTGTAACCAGCGAAATTACATCGGAGTATTTATCGGAACTGAAAAACAGGCGTGGCGAAATTGTAAACATTTGACTTTTTTGCGATGATTGCACTGAATCGGGAATCAGCGCATTTGCTTTCAATTGTGATATGGAATTATTGTTGTAGTTGAAATCAATTCCAAAGTAATTGGACATATTGAGTGAAACCGATGAGTTTATTAGCTGCCTCTTCGTAGTAAATAGTTTGTACTTGTTCAGATTGTCAGACTGAAACTGAATGACATTGTTAAACCTGAGCTTTTGCTTGAATAAACTCCACGAAGGTTGTATCGTAAGCAGGTTCAAATCTGTCATAAATGAGTTTATCCCCATACTGCGATAACTTGGTTCGGCTCTTTTATAGGATGTTAACACATTGAAATTCGGATATGTAATATTTAAGTTTGCCTCGCCTGCCCATTGCAGTTGGGTTGTAGCCCGCAAGGGAATTACTTTGTTTATCAAATCCATATACGGTATGTCAAGTGTTATAGGTTCAACATCGGTATTGTAAGTGTAAACGCTTGCTGCGGCATTAACACCAAAAGTTACATGTTTTTGTAAACGCTGGAAAATATTTATGCCAAGCACAACATTTTCTTCCGGTAGAATTTCTATCGAACCATTATTTTTTGTCAAACTCGCCGAATTATCAAAAGCACGAAAAAATATTAAATCCACAAAATTATCGGCATCGCCATAACCTAATTTTGCTCCCCACGCCATACGTGAATATGATGCTTGTGTTGAGTAATAATTTTTTCCGTTTTCGTAGGTAATGTTTAGTGGATATGAACCGGGAATGTTCTCTTCGAACATTTTGGTTGAATCAATTTCCACAGCTTTGCGTAAACGTCCTGTAAAAAAGCCCAAGCGTAATTTCCATGGATTTAATTCCAGGCCACCTCCAAAAATAGTTTGTCCAGATACCGTAAAGGGCGAGTATGAAAACTGACGGTAGCCCGCGTGAAGTGTTATCCATTTATACGACGGACTTATCCCAAATTGGTTGAAAGAATTTGCTAATGTTAACTTGCCGTTAGTGTAAACTGCCGTGAGTGGGATTCTGATACCATAAATGCTTACATTCATATTAATATTTGTTCCCCAGTACGAAGGCATCGGTATTCGGTTACTGTCGTTGGTTATCGTTGATGTATAACTCAATCCAACTCCACCATTAATCGAAAATGGTTTTTGTTTGCTTATGTTTTCGATATTTTGACTGTAAATACTTTCCGAAAACGGGAACACTATTGAAATTAATATCAAAAGTGAAATTCTGACAGTAAGGCTCATACGAAAGATTTTTTCACAATAATTATTGCCTGAAAATATAATTTAATCCTTAGAAAAAAAGATAAATGGCTGCAAATATATTAAAATTTTTTAAAAATATATTTATTGAAGTAATATATTTTTATTAAAATTAAAAGTGGAAGTATGTAAATCTAATGTAAATCAACAATAAAATGTTTAATCAATGGAGACATTTTTTTTCGCCTTAATTTTAAAATCACTATTGTCCGATAAAAATTATTTGATAAATTAAAAGTGCACGGCCAAAAACG
>CAYONE010000040.1:0-36673 GCA_964405245.1 uncultured Paludibacter sp. | reverse complement strand
TAATAACTGGAAAAAACAGTTCAAAATCGTTGATTTTATTTATAGCTGCTTTTTTTATGGCTGAATTAATTTCAAAACTTGCAATTTATTTTCTGGTTAAATCCTGATAAATTAAAAGATGTTACATCGAACCAGATATAAAACAAAAATTTAAAAACCATTGTAAAATGAAAAAAACCGTATTTATTGCAGCCCATCCCAATTTTGAAAAGTCAGTAACAACAAAATGTATAACTGAAATTATTCAAACCAAAGCTGAAGAACAAAATAGAATAATTGACATCAGAATTCTATCAGAAATGTATCATGATTATAAAATAGATGCTAAGGAGGAACAAAATGCCTTAATTAAAGCTCAGAATATTGTTTTACAATTCCCTTTTTACTGGTACAGCGTACCTGCTATACTCAAACTCTGGATTGATGAAGTTTTTGAATATGGTTTCGCCTATGGAAAAACGGGCGATAAACTCAAAGGGAAAAATCTTATACTTTCATTAAGTACAGGTGGACCGCAAGACGCTTATCAACCCAATGGAAGAAATAACGCATTTGTAATTGATTATTTAACTCCACTTATACAAACATCAAGGTTAACTCAAACTGTTTTAATTGATCCGATTATCAGTTATGGAATGACAAACATCAGTGGCATTGATGTGGACAAAACAAATATTCTTGAAAAGGCAAAAACACATGCTGAAAAATTATTCGAACTTCTTAAAACAATCTGAAAATGAAAAAATCTATTTTATCTACATTTTTCTTATTAATTTCTTTCGGTTTATTATTTAGTCAGGATATAACCGGAACATGGAACGGAACACTTAAAACCCAGGGAATTAAAATTCGTCTGGTTTTTAACTTATCAAAAACCAACAATGGTTTCACAGCCACTATGGATAGTCCCGATCAGGGTGCAAAAGGAATTCCCATGACATCGGCAACTTTTGAAAACAATATTTTGACATTAACTTTAGATGCGGCCAAGATAACTTATACTTCAAAATCTGTTTCTGCCGATTCAATTACAGGCACTTTCAGTCAGATGGGACAGAATTTCCCTTTGACTCTTTTCAGAAAGGAAATGGTAATAGAAAAGCCTAAACGACCACAGGAACCTCTCCCACCCTTTCCTTACAAATCCGAAGATATAACATTCAGAAATGAGCGGGAAAATATAACGCTTGCAGGAACAATCACTATTCCTGAAAAACCGGGCACATATCCTGCAGTGGTTCTAATTTCGGGAAGCGGACCTCAAGACAGGAATGAAGAATTGCTCGGACATAAACTATTTTTTGTTCTTGCAGATTTTCTAACAAGAAATGGAATTGTGGTTTTACGTTTCGATGATCGCGGAACTAATAAATCGGAAGGAAATTTTCAGGAAGCAACAAGTTTTGATTTTGCGACCGATGTACATGCCGCTATAAAATATCTGAAAACAAGAAAAGAAGTTCATCCCAAAAAAATAGGTCTGATAGGACATAGCGAAGGCGGTTTAATAGCTCCAATCGTTGCCGGAGAGGATAAAAGTTTAAAATTTATTGTTCTAATGGCGGGACCTTCAGTGTCAGGCAGCAAAATTAGTATTGATCAACAAGAACAGATTGGCCGTGCAAATGGAATGAATGAAGATGACATAAAGATAACGAAAGAAATTAACGAGCATGTTTTCAATTTAATAAGTTCTGATATTAATACAGACACACTTAAAAAACAAATTACAGAATATTTATTGAAAAAATCGGATGAAATTCCGGATTTGAAAATTCCGGAAGGAAACAGCAAAATGAGCTTTATTGATGCGCAGGTCAATCAGATGCTTTCAGCCTGGATGGTAAATTTTCTGAAATACGATCCGGCTCAATCGCTTAGCAAATTAAAAACACCTGTTTTGGCTTTATTTGGCGAAAAGGATTTGCAGGTTTCGCCTGAGTTAAACGTTAAGCCAATGGAAAACGCATTTAAAAAAGCAAAAAACAATAAAGCAACAATTAAAGTTATTCCGGGAATCAATCATTTATTCCAGAATTGTAAAACAGGTTCGCCTACCGAATATGCTGAAATTGAACAAACAATTTCACCGGATGTGCTTGAAATTATTAAAAAATGGATTCATAAAACAACAAAATAAGCCAAAAAATAAAAAATTGAAAAATAATATCTCCGTATTAAATCCCCGAAAAATTTAAACTTTTCGGGTATTTATTTAATTATCAATCATTGAAATAAGTAAAATTACATGGAAATATAAAAAAATCATATTCAAAAAATTCTTATCTTTGCAGTCCAAAAAAAACAGCAATTAGTTAATAGTAAATCAGAAAAATACAAATTTTATAATGGCAAAAGAACTTACGTCGCGAAGCGAAAATTATTCACAGTGGTATAACGATTTAGTTATAAAAGCCGACCTTGCCGAAAACTCGGCTGTGCGTGGCTGTATGGTAATAAAACCTTACGGATATGCAATTTGGGAAAAAATGCAAGCCGAACTTGATAGAATGTTCAAGGAAAGCGGACATGTGAACGCTTATTTCCCGCTGTTTATTCCAAAATCGTTTTTGAGTAAGGAAGCTGAACACGTAGAAGGTTTCGCCAAAGAATGTGCCGTAGTTACACATCATCGTTTAAAAGCTTCGCCCGATGGAAATGGCTTAATTGTTGATCCCGATGCGAAACTTGAAGAAGAATTGGTTATCCGTCCTACATCGGAAACAATTATCTGGAATACCTATAAAAACTGGATACAATCGTACCGCGATTTACCTCTGCTTATTAATCAGTGGGCCAATGTGGTTCGCTGGGAAATGCGTACCCGACTATTTTTGCGTACTGCCGAATTTTTGTGGCAGGAAGGTCATACAGCACATGCTACAGAGGCTGAAGCCATTGAAGAAGCTGAAAAAATATTGAATATCTACGCTGATTTTGCCGAAAATTTCATGGCGGTTCCTGTATTAAAAGGTTTAAAATCGGCAAACGAACGTTTTGCAGGCGCAATTGAAACATATTGCATTGAAGCATTAATGCAGGATGGAAAAGCATTGCAAGCGGGAACTTCGCATTTTCTTGGTCAAAATTTTGCACGAGCTTTCGATGTAACTTTTGTGGATAAAAACAATCGCGAAGAGTATGTTTGGGCTACTTCTTGGGGCGTATCAACACGCTTAATGGGTGCATTAATCATGACGCATTCTGATGATAACGGGTTAGTTTTGCCTCCTAATTTAGCTCCATTCCAGGTTGTGATTGTTCCGATTTATAAAAATGATGAACAATTAACCTCTATAACCGAAAAGGTGGATGTGATTATTAAAAAATTGAAAGCAAAAGGTATTACTGTAAAATTTGATAATAATGATACTAAGAAACCGGGATGGAAATTTGCAGAATATGAATTGAAAGGAGTACCGGTTCGTTTGGCAATGGGCGCTCGCGATCTTGAAAACGGAACAGTAGAAGTTGCCCGACGTGATACACTATCAAAAGAAACCGTATCGATAGAAGGTATTGAGAATTATATCAGTGATTTATTGCAGGAAATTCAGAAAAATATCTTTGCAAAAGCAGCCGAATACAGAGCATCAGTAACCCGCGAAGTTAATTCTTACGAGGAATTTAAAGTTGAAATTGAAAAAGGAGGTTTTCTGCTTTGCCATTGGGATGGAACACCCGAAACCGAAGAACTTGTTAAGGAAGAAACAAAAGCAACAATAAGATGTATTCCTTTAAGTGGAGATAAAACCCCGGGAAATTGTATGGTAACAGGTAAACCTTCTGCTCAAAGAGTTGTATTTGCAAGAGCATATTAAAAAACAACTGACTTTTCCAAAGTTTTGAACTTTGGAAAAGTTAGTTGTTTTCGAATTTATTCCATCCTCATTAGGAATCTCGCGTTTCGTCTTGTCTGTTGTTTCAATAAAATATCGCGGTTTAAAGTAGTTTCTTCAATTATTTTGCTGTTTGCACCTCTTATAGTCAACAACTCCATATTTTCATTATAGGTAACTTTGAAATCATTTGAAAGTTCATCTAATGCACCTGTCAAATATCTGTTATTATCCACACAAACCGAAATACTTACCGCTGAACTTTGTATAAGCGATATTTTCATTCGGTGTTTATGCATTACGGCAAATGCTTTGGTAAGACTTTCTTCGAGCACGAACGAAAAATCTCGCGGACGAATTGTAATCAGTACCTGATTCTTACGCAAAATTAGCACAGGCACATCAACCGGCTTTGAAATTTGTTCCTTAATAACAGATCCGGCTTCAGTTGGCGAACCAAAAGGGCGAACATATAGAGGAATATTCTTGTTTTCGAGCGGTTTTATAGTTTTGGGGTGAATAATTTGCGCTCCACTGAAAGCAAGTTCAACTGCATCTAAATAGGTTAATTCTGAGATATGAACTGTGTTGGGAAAAATCCGCGGATCGGCATTCAGAATACCCGGCACATCTTTCCATATAGTTACACTTTCGGCATCAAGCAGGTTTCCAACCACTGCAGCTGTATAATCCGAGCCTTCGCGTCCAAGCGTTGTTGGGTCGCCATTGATATTAGCGCCAATAAATCCCTGACCAATAAATATTTTTGATTTACTGAAATCAGCAGCTTTTCGTAAACGCTGTGCTGATTCGTCCATACGCACATTTGCCTCGCGGAAATTACTGTCAGTTACAAGTAATTTACGCATATCGAGCCAAACATTTTGCACTCCTGAATCAATTAAATAAGCCGAAACTATTAAAGTTGATATAACTTCTCCATAAGAAACAAGTTTATCATACCATCGGTCGTAATCATCCCCTACTCCATTTTTAATCAGACCTTTAACTTCTTCAAAAACAGGAGTTATCACTTCCAAACCTTTTTGTTTATCATTAAATAACTCATTAACAATACTGATATGATAATTTTCAACTTCGGCAAATTTATCAATTGAAGTCTGTTTATCAGCTTTCATAAAAAGCTCAAGTACAACTTCCATTGCATTTGTTGTTTTTCCCATTGCCGATACAACCACAAAAAGATTATCATTTACTGTTTCAACTATCCGAATAATATTTCTGATACCATCGGCCGATTTTACTGAAGCGCCTCCGAATTTATATACTTTCATTTTTTATTGATTATCAGGGAAATAATTTGATTAATTATGAAAAATTGTTTTGTACAAAAATATAAAAAAAATTGATAGATTTCATTTAGTTAGGAATTACGCATCCAACAATTTTTTATGTTTAATTCTTAATAAAAAGGATATAGACTTTCGATTGATTTTTTTCTCTATAAATGAAAGTTGCCAACAGAAAAATGTCATTTTTTGTTTGAAATTTACTGCATAAAAATACACTATTTAATTTCTTAAAAAATTAATACAAAATTTTGATTGAATTCAACTTCCTATTATATACTAAAAAACTCTAAAATAATTTTTTCAAAAACATTGAAAATCAAATTATAAATCAATTGATATATTATTAGTGTACTGATAATTGCACTAATTTCAACAATTTGTGCAAGTGTCATTTAAGACTTAAAATTGGCATTTGTAATTATATTACATTTGTATTAAAGGAATTATAATCTTTAAAAACATAATAATAATGGTTATATTTGCACTCAATTTATATTTAAACACTCATTTTCATACTAAAATGTAAGTTTCATATCTTTAATGCATTATTATACATATAATAAATAATTTTTTAATAAATATCAACATGCATACAATAAATGATTCTCTTGCTATCATGGCTGTAGGAATGATTACCGTTTTTGTCATACTTTTCTTAATTGTATGGGTAGGTAATCTGATAATCAGGTTTTCGAACAAATATTTGCCTGAAGAAAAAAAGCCCGAAAAAGCTAAAAAACAAGCTACTCCGTCAGATAATGTTTATGCAGCCATTTCTGCTGCTATAAATGTTTTAACGAACGGCAAAGGTAAAGTTACCAATATCAAAAAAATATAATTAAGCATACATGAACAAAGAAATTAAATTTTCACTCGTATATCGGGACATGTGGCAAAGTGCCGGAAAATATATGCCCCGCGTAGATCAGTTAGTAAAAATTGCACCGGAAATTATAAATATGGGGTGTTTTGCCCGTGTTGAAACCAATGGTGGCGGTTTTGAACAAATAAATTTACTTTTTGGAGAGAATCCGAATATCGCGGTACGCGAATGGTGTAAGCCGTTTAACGAAGCCGGAATTCAAACACACATGCTTGATCGTTCTCTGAACGGTTTACGCATGAGTCCCGTACCGGCCGATGTGCGAAAATTGTTTTATAAGGTTAAGAAAGCGCAAGGAACAGATATTACACGTTGTTTTTGCGGACTTAACGACCCCAGAAACATAATTGCATCAATAAAATATGCGAAAGAAGCCGGAATGATTGCACAGGCAACGCTTTCGTTAACAGTATCGGCAGTACACACGGTAGAGTATTATTGCAATCTTGCCGATGAATTAATTGCAAACGGAGCTGATGAAATTTGCCTGAAAGACATGGCTGGAATTGGCAGACCTGCAAGCCTTGGAAAAATTGTAAAACACATTAAAACTAAATACCCGAAAATAATCATCCAATATCATGGTCAAACCGGTCCGGGTTTCACTCCCGCCTCAATACTTGAAGTTTGCCGTAATGGTTGCGATATAATCGATGTTGGTATGGAGCCGCTTTCGTGGGGAACCGGACATGCCGATGTAATTATGGTACGCGAAATGCTTCACGATGCCGGCTTTATTGTCCCTGAAATCAACATGAGCGCTTACATGCGAGCAAGAGCGCTTACGCAAGAGTTTATGGACGATTTTCTGGGGTATTTTATTCCGGAATCGAACCGCAGACTGCAATCACTATTAATTGCTTCAGGTTTACCCGGAGGAATGATGGGAAGTTTAATGAACGACCTGAAAGACAATTTGGTAAGCATAAACAAATCGCTTGCAAAATCGGGCAAACCTGAATTGAATACAGATGAATTGCTTGTTAAGCTTTTCGATGAAGTTTCGTACGTTTGGCCACGCGTTGGTTATCCACCACTTGTTACGCCATTCTCGCAATATGTGAAAAATCTTGCCATGTTTAATCTTATGCAATTGGCAAAAGGTAAAGAACGCTGGAGTATCATCGCAGATAATATTTGGGATATGATTCTTGGTAAAGCAGGAAAATTACCGGGCGAAGTTGACGACGCCATTAAAGCATTGGCAAAAGAACAGGGACGAGAGTTTTACGAAGGCGATCCTCAGGCTCTATATCCTGATAAATTGGAAGAATTTAAAAAGGAAATGACAGAAAAAGGTTGGGAAGCAGGTAAAGATGATGAAGAACTTTTTGAACTTGCCATGCACCCTGAACAATATCGTGCTTACAAATCAGGGAAAGCAAAGGCTGATTTTGTTGCTGAACTGGAACATGCGAGAGAGAAAAAACATAAAGCTGCTGTTGCAAATGCCATGAAGTTTGAACCTGAAACCGTTCAGGTTGAAGTGAATGGTGAAAAATATGTTGTAAATATATCCTATTCAGATGGTAAGGAAACTTTAAAATCTGAAAAAAGCGACAAAATTGCAGAAATCATATCGCCACTCGAAGGTAAATTTTACCTGACAAACAATACTTCTGAAACGCCTAAAAAAGTAGGCGATGATGTAGCAATTGGCGATTTGCTATGCTATGTTGAATCGATGAAGACCTATAACGCGATTACTGCCGACAAAGAAGGAAAAATTGTGGAAATATGTTTAGCAAATGGCGATTCGGTATTCGAAGATGATGTTATATTTAAACTCCAGTAACGCAAATGGAAAAAGTATTATCAAAATTATATGAAATGACCGCGTTTGGAGGATTCTCCTTCGAGGTGGCTGTAATGTGGATTATTGCTTTCGTATTGCTGTATTTGGGAATAGGAAAAAAATATGAACCGTTATTGCTTGTGCCTATCGCATTCGGTGTTCTTTTAGCAAACTTCCCTGGCGGTGGAATGGGAATTGTTCCTGCGGAAAATATTGAATTAGCCGATGGCAGATTTAAAAATCTTTTTGAGATTGCTCATGATTACGGTATTATGAACTATTTATATTATAGTTTAATCAAAACCGGATTTTTACCTCCTATTATTTTTATGGGTGTTGGAGCTTTAACCGATTTTGGTCCTATGTTACGCAACTTAAAGTTGGCGCTTTTCGGAGCTGCTGCTCAAATTGGTATCTTTACGGTGTTAATTGTAGCAGTACTTTTAGGATTTAGTTTAAAAGAAGCCGCATCGCTCGGTATTATTGGTGGCGCCGATGGACCAACTGCAATTTACACTACCATAAAGTTAGCCCCGCATTTGTTAGGACCAATTGCAATTGCGGCATATTCCTATATGGCGCTTGTGCCGGTTATAATTCCTCTTGTAGCTAATTTATTGATGTCTAAAAGGGAATTTAAAATAAATATGCGCGAAATGGATAAAAAATATCCGGCAAAACACACAATCAAAAATATTAAAACTGTAAAAATTATTTTTCCGATAGTTTTAGGTGCTTTAACAGCTATTTTTGTTCCATCGTCAGTTCCATTGCTTGGAATGTTGCTTTTTGGCAATCTTGTGAAAGAAATTGGCACATCTACAAACAGATTGGCCGATGCAGCCACAGGACCTATCATGAACACAGCAACGATTTTTCTTGGTTTGACTGTTGGTGCAACAATGACATCAGATGTTTTTCTATCGCCAAAAACACTTGGAATTGTTGTAGGTGGTTTTATCGCCTTTGCAATTTCGATTGCAGGAGGAATTTTAGCAGTAAAAATTTACAATCTTTTTGCTAAAAAGAAAATTAATCCGCTTGTTGGCGCTACCGGTTTAAGCGCCGTGCCTATGGCTTCGCGGGTTGCCAATGAGTTAGCATTGAAATATGATTCAAACAATCATATTCTACAGTATTGTATGGCAAGTAATATTTCAGGCGTAATAGGTTCAGCTGTAGCAGCGGGCGTTTTAATCTCGTTTTTATCGTAATCGATAATTATAACTTCAATACAATAAAAAACTCTTCTGTTTGTAATAATACAAAATCAGAAGAGTTTTTTATTTAAATTCTTAATAATAAATTTAGTGCACAAAAAGGGATGACTCTAAATGTTACAAACTCTCATTATATTGAATTTCCCCCTTTAGGGGGTTAGGGAGCAGTTCATTATTACAATTCGTTTAAACCACACCCTGCATTAACATGGCACGAGCAACTTTGAGGAAACCGGCAATATTTGCTCCTTTCATATAATTAATGTATCCATTAGGTTGTTTACCGTATTTCACGCACTGCGCATGAATTTCAGTCATAATTTGCTGTAGCTTGGCATCAACTTCGGCAGCTACCCACGAAAGATGCATGGCATTTTGAGTCATTTCAAGTCCTGATGTAGCCACACCACCTGCATTCACAGCTTTTCCGGGTCCGTACATAATTTTATTTTCAATCAGCAAATCAATAGCATCAGGTGTACAGCCCATGTTCGACAATTCTCCAACGCAAATAACTCCATTATTTATCAGTATTTGAGCATCGTTACCATCCAGTTCGTTTTGTGTAGCACAAGGCAAAGCTATATCCATTTTCACTTCCCATGGTTTTTTATCAGGCACAAATTTAGCGCCGAACATTTCGGCATATGGTTCAACCACATCGTTGCAGGTAGCTCTTAATTCTAATAAATAATCAATTTTTTCGCCACTAATTCCTTTTTCATCATAAATATAACCATCGGGACCGGAAATAGTAATAACTTTTGCGCCCATTTCTGTAGCTTTTATTGCAGCGCCCCATGCCACGTTTCCGAAACCTGAAAGTCCGATTGTTTTACCTTTAATACTTAAACCTGCATTTTCGAGCATTTGGTTTACAAAGTACAAACCTCCAAAGCCTGTAGCTTCAGGACGGATGAGCGAGCCTCCAAATTCAAGACTTTTTCCGGTAAGCACGCCAGTATTTTCACGGGCAAGTTTACGATACATTCCGTACAAATAACCAATTTCGCGACCACCAACGCCAATATCACCTGCCGGCACATCAGTTTCAGGCCCTATATGTCGCCAAAGCTCAACCATAAATGCCTGACAAAAGCGCATAACTTCAGCATCGGATTTGCCGCGCGGATTAAAATCGGAACCGCCTTTTGCTCCACCCATTGGTAATGTGGTAAGTGCATTTTTAAAAATCTGCTCAAAACCAAGGAATTTCAAAATTGACAGATTTACCGATGAGTGAAATCTTAAACCTCCTTTATATGGTCCTATAGCATTGTTAAATTGAACTCTATATCCTAAATTCACCTGCACTTCGCCTCTGTCGTCCACCCAGGGCACTTTAAATGTAAATATTCTGTCCGGTTCAACAAGTCGTTCGGCAATTTTTGCTTTCTCAAACTCTGGATGTTCATTATAAACCTCTTCAATTGTTGCGAGAACTTCTTTTACTGCCTGCAAATATTCATTTTCACCGGGGTGTTTCGCTTCGAGCGACTGAATTAATTTTTCGATATTCATAATAATTATTTATTAAAGATTAATTGAACTTTTCGTCTTTTCTGAACTTAATCATTTTCAAATTAAATAAGCGCATAAAATATCATTATGTCAATAAATCAAACGAATTTAACTATTAATTAAAAAGATTTAGTGCGTTTATTTCGGTCTTACAAGTACTTTTGCTTACGTTTGTATTAAAGTGCAAGTTTAATACTTTTATTCGTCAAAATCAAATTTTTTAAACTATTTTTGAGCAGTTTTTTTTCAAAAAATTAAAAAAATTCATAGCTACTTTGCCCTCCAAACCCCTAAATGGGGAGTTTGGAAGCAACATTCAATATTTATACGCTTAAATATGGCTTTTTTTGTGAAAATTACAATTATTTACTCTGCAATTTTTCTAAAAACTTAAAAAAGAAGTATTTTTTGAAATGCGTAAGTAATAAAAAAAAATACTTTTACAAAATACTATTGATATAGTCAAAAAGAAAACAAGAAAATAAAAATCAGTTTTAAGTATATCTATCAAATTTTCGAAGGAATGAAATCAGCAAGTATAAAGAAATTGTATTTTAAAGATACCTCGTTTGCAAACTTAATGCGACATCGCATTTATAATGTGCTTCTCTTTGCCAGTAAATATGATGCATTTATTCTGGAAGAAGATGGTAGAGTTGACGAACAGATTTTCAACGAATACATATCATTAAATCTGCGCTATCCGCCGAGATTTACGCTTGTTTCAGACGAAGCTGAAGCAAACGTTTTACTTGCCGAGCGTACTTTTGAGTTGATTATTTCAATGCCCAGTGGTGACAGTATTAACCCATTTACCTGGGCAAAAGAGGTTAAAAAAAACCTTCCACACATCCCAATTGTGGTACTTACTCCTTTTTCGAATTCGGTTTCAAAACGAATAGCCAACGAGGATTTAAGTGCAATTGATTATGTCTTCAGCTGGCTTGGCAATACCGATATTTTGATGGCAATTATCAAGCTTATCGAAGATAAAATGAATGTAGTGGAAGATGTTGCTTCGGTTGGTGTGCAGGTAATTCTGTTTGTTGAGGACTCCATCCGGTTTTACTCCTCAATTATTCCACAATTATATAAATTCGTTTTTAAACAATCGCGTTCGTTCATGACTGAAGCACTAAACGATCACGAACAAATGCTACGTATGCGCGGGAGACCTAAAATACTGCTTACGAGAAATTATGAAGAAGCAATAGAAATTTATGAAATGTTTCAACAAAACATACTTGGAGTTATTACCGATGTAAGTTTTAATCAACAAGGCAGAAAAAACAGACAAGCAGGTTTTTCATTATGCCGGCAAATCAAGTTAAACGATATATATACTCCCTTAATTGTAGAGTCAACCGAAGAGCAAAATAAAATTTGCGCCGACGAAATTGGAGCAGCATTTATCAATAAAATGTCAAAGACTTTTAATCTTGAACTTCGGGAGCAGATTACAAATAATTTTGGTTTTGGCGATTTTCTATTCAAAAACCCTGAAACCGGCGAAACTGAAGCTCAGGTACATAATTTGAAGGCTTTACAGGAATCATTATATAAAATAAGCGATAAAACACTTTTTTATCATGTTTCGCGTAATCATATCTCGCGCTGGCTTTATTCCAGAGCCATGTTCCCATTGGCTGAGTTTCTGAAAAATATTTATGTTGATAAAGAAGATTCAGAAATCGACATGCAAAAAGTTCGGGATATAATATTCGATGCCATTGTAAATTATCGGAAAGTTAAAAATCAGGGCGTTGTTGCGGTTTTTAAGCGCGACAGATTTGACCGTTATTCCAATTTCGCACGTATCGGCGAAGGTTCGATGGGCGGAAAAGGTCGCGGTTTGGCATTTATGGATGCCATGATTAAACGTAACGAAGTTTTTGATTCATTTGAAAACACTAAAGTTGTAATTCCAAAAACTGTAGTATTGTGTACCGACATTTTCAGCGAATTTATGGAAATGAATCATTTATACCCTATAGCTTTGTCAGACCTTGATGATGAATTAATTCTCAAACATTTTCTGAAAGCGAGGTTACCACAACATCTTATAGCCGATTTATTAACTTTTACCGATGCAATTAATTCACCGGTTGCAGTTCGCTCATCAAGTTTACTCGAAGACTCTCACTATCAGCCTTTTGCAGGAATTTATTCAACATATATGATTCCTTTTAATAAAGAAAGTAAAACTCAGATGCTTGTTATGCTTACTGAATCAATAAAAGCTGTTTACGCCTCAGTGTATTATCGCGACAGCAAAGCATATATGACGGCAACAAAAAACGTGATTGATGAGGAAAAAATGGCAATTGTATTGCAGGAAATTTGCGGAAATACTTATGGAACAAGATATTATCCTTCATTTTCAGGCGTAGCACGGTCATTAAATTATTATCCCATAGGCGCTGAAAAACCCGAAGAAGGGATTGTAAACATAGCCATGGGATTGGGAAAATATATTGTTGATGGTGGAGTATCGCTTAGGTTTTCACCTTATTATCCTGAAAATGTTTTACAAACAAGTACACTCGATTTAGCTTTAAAGGAAACCCAAAATCAATTTTATGCGCTGGATTTGAGTCAAAATTATATGATACCTCAAACCGATGACAGTTTTAATCTTTTGAAAATTAGAGTAAATGATGCCATATCAGATGGAACACTCAAATATCTTGCATCAACATTTGATCATCAAAACTTATGCATTAACGATGGAATTTACGAAGGTAGAAAAGTCATAACTTTCGCAAATATACTCAAACACAACATTATCCCCCTTTCGGAAATAATGAAATCAACATTAAGTATAGCTCAATATGAAATGGGACGTCCTGTTGAAATTGAATTTGCTTTCAACATTGACTATTCTCCCAAAAAAGATCATACTTTCTATTTGTTGCAAATCAGGCCAATTGTTGAGAGTCGTGCAATGTTGAACGAAAATCTTGCGATAATTCCTGATACTGAAACCGTAATTTCTTGCAAAAATGCATTAGGACATGGAATTATTAATGACATCTACGATATTATGTATGTTAAACCGGAAGCCTTTAATGCATCGAAAAATCAACTGATAATGTACGAAATAGAAAAGCTGAACCGCAGAATGCTTACTGAAAACCGACCTTATATACTTATTGGTCCGGGACGTTGGGGTTCGAGCGATCCATGGTTAGGAATTCCTGTAAAATGGCCTCATATTAGCAATGCGAGGGTAATTGTTGAATCAGGCCTTTCTCAGTATCGCATCGATCCAAGTCAGGGAACACACTTTTTTCAGAATCTAACTTCGCTTGGTGTTTCATATTTTACAATAAATCCATTTCAGAACGATGGTTCGTACGATATTGAATATTTAAATACACAACCCGCGGAATACGAAAGCGAATATCTTAAATTAGTACATTTTTTAAGACCCTTGATAGTAAAAGTGGATGGAAGAAAAGGTTTAGGAGTTATAATGAAAGCGTAATTATCTAAAAACAGTATTTCTGTGAATGCATAATTATTGAATATTTGTTCAATTTGTTTATATTTGCAGCCATTCTGTGTTAAATATATAATTAATTTTTGAGATAAATAAATAAGTAACAATAATTTAAAAGTAAGTTTTATGTTAAAAACTCATCCCAAAGGACTGATTCCTGCTGCACTTGCCAATATGGGTGAACGATTTGGTTTTTATACCATGATGGCTATCCTGACATTGTTTTTAATGTCGAAGTTTAATATTTCGGGAACCGAAGCAGGTTCATTGTATTCAATTTTTTATGGTTCAATTTATATTTTAGCCTTAGTTGGTGGTATTATTGCCGATCGACTCAGAAATTATAAAGGAACTATTATTGCAGGTCTGCTTGTAATGTCTGTAGGTTACGTTTTGTTATCGATGCCAGCGTTAATTACAACAAAATATATTGCATTGGCAGCGCTGTTGGTTATTGCTTTTGGCAATGGATTGTTTAAGGGAAATTTACAAGCTTTAGTTGGTCAAATGTATGATAATGAAGAATATCGGAACAAGAGAGATTCCGGATTCCAAATTTTTTATATGTTTATCAATATTGGAGCGATGTTTGCGCCTTTTCTAGCTACATGGGTACGAAACACATTTGTTAAAATGCAAGGTTTCGCATACAATGCTGACCTTCCGGGATTATGCCACCAATATCTTGATGGAAAAATGACAGAAGATGTTATCAATGGTCGTTTTACAGAATTAGCAACTGTTGTTTCAAATGGATCTTTACCTGCTGATTTAGCTACATTTTCTACCAATTATCTCGATGCATTTAACACTGGCTTCCATTATGCATTTCTCACCGCTGTGGTTGCAATGGGTATTTCGCTTATAATTTTCCTTGCTACAAAACGGCATTTGCCAACCCCAAAAATTCACGAAAAACATCAAGCCAATATTTCTGCTGAAGAAATCCGCAAAAATGCAAAAGAAATTCGTCAGCGTATTTATGCGCTATTGGCAGTTTTCGGTATTGTAATTTTCTTCTGGTTTTCGTTTCATCAAAACGGACTTACGCTTACAATGTTTGCTAAAGATTATACATTATTGGGAGGCATATTCAATTCAGCAGAAATTTTCCAGTCTATCAATCCATTTCTTGTAGTATTTCTCACTCCTATAGTAATTGGTATTTTTAGCAGATTAGCAAAAAGAGGTAAAGAACCTTCTACTCCAAAGAAAATTGCTATCGGTATGGGTATTGCTGCATTCTCATTTGTAATTATGGCTGTAGGTTCAATTGGACTTCCAGTGCTAAAAGATGTAACAGCAATGGGCGGACTTTCAGATGCCGCAAGAGTAACTCCTTGGCTGCTGTTTGCCACATATTTTATTCTCACAGTAGCAGAGTTATTTATTTCGCCTCTCGGATTATCATTTGTTTCGAAAGTTGCTCCACCTCACATGCAGGGACTTATGCAAGGTGGCTGGTTAACAGCTACCGCAATCGGAAATTTCTCACTTTTCCTTGGCGCTATGATGTATGAGAACATTTCAATTTCAATTACATGGACTGTATTCGTTGCAGTTTGTCTGATTTCAATGTTTGTTATGCTCGGAATGGTTAGCTGGCTCGAAAGAGTTGCAAAATAATGCATATTTCTCCATAAAAAAAGGAACTCAATGAGTTCCTTTTTTTAATTGTATAGCTCTGATATTTTTGATTATATCATCAATAATAAATTCCTCAAATTCTGTATTTATTATTAAATCAACTAAAGGTATAATTTCATCGTCTTTTAATTGATTTTGCATTCTCAATCTTACATTTTTTTCTGGCACATTATCTCTTGCAATAACTCTTCTTATTCTTTCAGTTTCAGAGGCTGTTACTAAAACAAGCAAATCAACAAATTTATTTAATCCGCTTTCGAACAAAACTGCCGATTCGAGAAAAATAAATTCGTTATTTTGATTTTTTTTTATAAATGAATCAAAGTGTTTGATTACTTCAGGATGTACAATTTCGGTAAGTTTTTTCAGCATTTCCTGATTACCGAAAACTACAGAAGCAATTTTTTTTCTATCAAGTTTCCCATCAATATATGCTTCATTTCCAAATAAATCTATAATTTTTCTCCGAACATTAACGTCTTCGTTCTGAATTTTCCGCGCTTCATCATCCGAATCATATATAACATAACCTTCTTTTCGTAGTTTTGCAGCCAAAGTCGATTTTCCACTTCCTATACCGCCTGTAATTCCAATTACTAAAGGTTTTTTCATTTTCTCGATAGCGATTAAAATCCGAAACTAAAACCAACAGTAAGTGTGGTATTGTTGCCATGCAGAAAAGCAGGTGAAAACATATCAAGATAGCCTTGTGCATCGCGTAAAACTTCTGATTCATCGTACTGTATAGGCGTTGAAGTTAAATCGTAACCCTGAATATTGGAATTTACAAGGTTTATAACAGCGAAAGCATTATTGAAAATTTCGTAACGGATATTTAAAGCATAACTACGGTTCGACCACGAAATTTCACCCAGCGAAGGTTGGCTCAGAAATATTTTGGTCTGATCCATTTTTTGCGAATTACGGCGAAGGTAAATATATTCATTTCCATGTTTTGCATCAGTAAATGCCAAATCGATAGTCATTCCCTTAATAGGTTTATATTTAATTGCAGCATAAATTTCCTGCGAATTATCGCCCATGTAATGCCCAAGATTATAACCATTCGAAGCCCATGTTAAAGCCGGTATTGAATGTTTATAGGTGATAATTCCTGTTCGGGTAAACTCAGCCACTGCAGAGATATTTTTCAAAGGAAAATTTGAAATATGCGCACCGATTTTAATCGAACCCGGATTTTTCTCTGAACTTGAAGGTTTAAAACGTGAAAACTCAATTTCATCAAAGAAAATAGATGAATATAAATGCAAATGTTTTATATTACGTGAGCTTATATTCAAAAAAACCTGCGAATTTTGATTTTCAACTAATAAACCTTTGGTAAGTGTATGATCCATTGATTTGTAAAATGCAATGGGTATAAAATATGCAGGATGTGTATTACTTTCAGCATAAACAATTGCATTACCGGCAGAAATTTTAAGTTTTGGTATGGGAGTAAAAGTAAATAAATTAGCAGCCACATATTTATTAGCCTGTCTGAATTTTTTAGTACCGGTATTCTCAACATAATAGCGTGTACTGTCCAACACATTTGAAACCAACCAACCGTGAATATAATTCAACTCGAACCAATTCACGGGTTTTATATGCAAAGTTATCATAGGAAATGAAGGCGTACGCCCTGAAAAAATGTTAGATCCATGATTATTATCGCCCCAAATAATATTGTCTTTTACCAATCCCACCGAAAGCCATTTATTTGCATATTTAATACCTCCTCGTGAATCGCTGAAATCGCCTCCTATCGAGGATTCTTTATACTCATAACCCGGGAAATCGTTCAGATATAAAGGACGGGCTAACAATGCTCCTTCAATTGAAATATCGCGCAAACTTCCATAAATACTCAAATTGTTTCCAACCAATGATTCGAAAGAAGCTCCATACCAACGCTTTACAATATTTCCATTTTGATTTTTTGTAATGTGCATACCAAGAATCGGAAGAATTCTTGCGCGAAAAACGGAATCAGAATAATGTAAAGCAGGTTGAATTAATGAAATATCAGTGTTACTATTTCTTAAAAGTCTGATTTTCGAATCGGGCAACGAACGGTTATCAAGTGAATAATCGTTTAAATAAAAATTTATCTCGGATATCTGACGTTTTGTAAGATACTCTTTCTTTTCAATAGCTTCAGAGAGCTTTTCGGCTATAAACTGCCGGCTATAAGGTTTTACCGCTGAATTTACTTCGATAATACCATCATTTGCAAGTTCATCTATCAACTCATAAATTCCCTGATAAGAAATATGCTGCGGTATATCCTGAGAAAATACTTTTAAAGTCAGTACAATCAAAATGAAAAGTACTGAATATTTGATTTTTTTTGATGGTATCATGCGCTACGTGCTTTTTTGATAAAAATATTACGAATAATCATAAAAAAATACTTAACATCGGTTTTAAAAACACCATTGGTTTCGCACTCATTAAGATATTTAAGCTCAGAAGCCTGAATTTCGTCGAGTGTTTTGGGCATATCCGCATAAAAGGGTGGCATCAATCCGGGTTTGAATTTTATTCTTTTTTCCTGTAATTCTTTACTGTATAAGCTAAAATAATGCGGACTAAGTGGTCGAACTCCAACAAGTTTCATTTCTCGACGAAGCCAGTTATAAATCATAGGAAGTTCGTCAATCCAATATTTTCGCATAAATTTTCCAATTGTATTTATTCTGATATCACGATTAAATTTTCCACCTTCTTTCAAATCGTTTTTTTCATAAATATAAGATTGAAGATATTCAGAATAAGGATACATGGTGCGCATTTTATAAACTTCGAACATTATACCATTTTTCCCCATGCGCCGGAGTTTTATAAAAGGGCCATAAATTCTTTTAATTACCGGTTCAGGTTGTTTTATTCGTTTTGCAAAAACAAAACACAAACCATCGGCTTTTGATTCTTTAATTACTTCAAAACCACAACTGTATAGCCTGCCTAGTACTTCGGTTTTAGAAATTACTCTGTTTTTTCCTTTTGTAATATCAAAATACAATCGTCGGAATAGCTGAATTTTGGGAATAAAGCGTTTAAATATGTAGTCGAAACAATAAATTATATCACCTAAAAAAGTAGGATATTTCAGAAAAACACGCTTCTTATGAGTACTTTTTGATTCGAAGCAACATACTAAAATTCCTTTATCAGGTAATTTTTCATTAATAAGAGAAAAAAGAGTATTTATACCTCTAATATCGTTTAATTTCTGAAGTTGTACAAACACATCATACTGATAATCGGGTATTGATTTTAAATCGAAAAAATTGGTTGAAAAAAGTATTTTTGTGTTAGCGCTATGCAATTTAATATTATTGTTGACAAAATTCAGTATTTTTTCTCCGGCATAGGTTCTGATGGCTACACATAAATCATTATAACTTTTATCGTCAAGCTCAGGAAGTGTTTTTACTACTGCATTTTCACGTGATTTATCTTTAGCAGGTTGTTTTTCGTATTCTGTAGCATATAACCAAGCATAAATCAGTGAATAAATTAGTGTATTAATTATATAAACTCCTAATGTATATGTAGTTAGAACATTAAACGAATATCGGAAAGGAAACAATAAACTTGATAATAACCATGAAAGCCCGAAAACAAACAATGTAACATATAAAATTTGAAATAAAGCATCGAAATAGTTTTTTGATCGTAGAGATAAATATCTCCCAAAAAGATATGAAAAAGTTATCCAAACTATCGTATAAAAAACCACACCCTCTGCATATTTTACATAAGGCGTAGCAGTAGTAAGTGGAAACCACTCGAACATTACCAATACACTCAAAAGCAGGATGAGTAAGTCGAGAATTATGTATTTAAACAGAGGTTTGTAGAAAATTTTCATTTTTATGTTTATTTCAACTTAAGGAGAATATTTTTAAACAAATTTTTAACATTTTGGATCAAATATTCTAATACCCATTCAAATCTTTTATCAGTCCAGCGTTGAGGATGGGTTGTTATCATAACCGGATGCTGGTTATTAGATGTATTTATCCAATGAATAAGATCGTAAGTAGAATGAATATTTGAGTCAAAATAATTTGAACCAGAAAGAGATTTATCACGTATATTATATTTCTCACCCGACCACATTCTTGCTGTTTCAGTAAAATAAATGTGCTGTTTATTATTGATAAAATCAAAATAGGGCTCACCAATAATACCAAAATCATTATAATTATATTTTTTCCAAATATCTCTATTGTCATACATTGAAGTAGGACTTCCGTGCATACTTATTGTTTTTACCGGATAAAAATTTCTGAAATATTTAAGCATTTTTTCAAAATGCGAAATTGATTTTTCAAAATTTCCTCTGAATAATGATAAATCTTCGTAATGATAACCAATTTCATGACCTAAATCAACAATTGATTTGATAACGTCAGGATTATTACTTTGTTTAACACATCTGAAGAAATAAGTAGTTTTAATATCAAGTTGAGCTTCAATTTTGGCAGTAGCAAGAGAATTGAAAGGAAGTAAATCCACATCGTGCCTGATAATAACAAATTTATTATTTGGTTTGGATTTACACCATTGTTCAAATGTAATAAAACTATATCCATTATTTTTTAACGACAATAATAAATTCTGATAAGCTTCAAGAGTAAAATCAAGATTTTTCAGTTTAAATTCACTTAGTGGTTTATTAACCATAAAACTTACAGGATAATTATTTATGAAATCAGTTAGATATTCAGAAAAGTCAATTTTTTCAGAAAGCATTTTTTCTCGTCGTTTTGCAAAAACCGCTTGTCTATCAGGCATAGTTAATAAGCTATATAAACTTTCGAATAATTTTTCTTGTTCACTTGTTTGAACTCCATAACCTAATTCATATTTTAATTCTAACTCATTTAGATAACCGATTTTCCCGACAAAATCGTTAAAACGTATAAAAGGAATTCCCAATACGCCTGCTTCAGCAGCCATTGTTTGGCTATCGCCGATAAATATTTGAGAAAAAGCTAAGACATGATGTATATCAAGCGGATTAATATTTATGCGGTAAGGTTCAAATCTTTCGTCGAACTTTCGCTCCGATGTAATAAAAATTCGACCATAAGGTTTCAGAATCTCAATTATTCTTTCGCCTATATTATCATTAATTCCTGAAACTCCAAAATCGTGATGGGCATTAAGCTTCGCAAACCGAATAATAAAATAGGGAGAGTCTGCCGGAAAATACTTTTCTACGATTTTAATATCCGGAATAAAGTGATTTGGATGAAGATATGCAAGTTCGTGATAAGAATCATATTTTATTGCTTTCTTATCCCATTTTCCGCTGTTACATACTTTTGGGTTCAAAATAACATCAGCTCCAGGATAACTTAATTTTGCATAAAGGGGTACTACTTCCGAATCATCTTCATTCAGATTAATTACCGGAATGTTTAATAATTTGCCTATAAAAGAATTTTCAACACTTGTACCTGTGAGAATGTCGGGTTTATTCTTTAAACAAAACAAGAAAAGCCTGAACGAGCGCTTAATCAAACCAACAAAAATTCCGATCCCATTATCTTTACGACCTTCCACAAGAATGTTGAAATAATCAAATCCAGCAAAACGAACCAAGTCTTCAAGTATATCCTTCTTTTTAATTAGAATGTAACATATGTGACCTGCTGCTTTCCAATTTTCTATTGCATTCTTAAATAAATGAAAATGAGCAGGATGCCCTAAATACACTAAAATTTTCATTAGAACAATAATGATTTTTTTATATTAATAAATTTTGCTCCTAAATGATAAAGAAAATAATTGTTTATTAGTATGAAACGACCATTTTCAACTAATTGACCCCCAAATTTCGCTTTAAAATCGCGAACACCATACTTCTCTTCGGGTTTGCCCGCACCCATAAAGTCAAAACGGTCAAAACCTTTTTCAATTCCATTCTGTATTGCGCACCATGTGGCATAGGCAGATGGATATATATTATTCTTTGATAATTCTTTTCCGCAAATATACCACTCATATACTGTTTTTTTATCAAGATAAACACATAAAATTCCACCAACAATTTCATTTTTATATTTTACAATAAAAAGTGTTGCATTTGTTAGTTTAACAACCTTCTTGAAGAATTCAACAGGAAATAAGGGAGTTTTTACTTTAATTTTATAAAGATCAGATAGTATCCTGTAAAAATCTTCTATATCGTTTTCATTCGTACTTAAATTACAGGTTACGTTATTTTTTATTGTATGTTTAATTTGACGTTTAATATTGTTACTCAGGTTATTCTCAACTACTTCGCTATTAGTTATATCAAGATGAAAATTTAGATGCTTATGATATAGAAACCCTGCTTTCTTAAACGTTTCTAAATTATCAGAATACGAATTTAGATTTCTGATTTCTAAGTAAATACATTTTTCTTTCAGTTCAATTTTCAGAAATTGTAAAAAATACTGCAAATCGCTTTTGAGTATATCATTTGCTAATAATATTCCTCCCGGCACAATAGCCCTTCGGCTGAAAAAGCTTTTTAAAATCCCTTTTTCGGATAATATATAACCACACACCACAGCTTTTAGTTCCGAATTTATCTCAAGTCCAAATAAAAAGGGATTAAGACAATTTAGAGTTTTATAGAAATTGTAACATTCAGGGGTCTGAAAAAAAGTTGCGTTTGCTGACTCTTTTATAAGGTTATTCCATTTATTACAATCTATATCTGTAGATGTTAGAATTTTTATCATTAATTATTACTAACTATAAATATTATATATTGAAATACACGATTTACTGTTTAGCTTCTGGTTTAATACTTTTTTGGTATTGTATGCTAAATGGGTAATTTTCAATAAAATCAACAAAAAATTTTGTTACATCAATTTTATCATTTAGCATCTTCAATCTTCTTAAATTCCAAACATGCTGCAAATCAGGTTTGGATAATAATTCTTCAATTTTTTGAAACATTTTGTCAACCTGATTTGGTGTAAAACCATATGTAAGTGCATATTTATGTTCCTGCTCTTCAAGATAAGAAATTCTTCCGGCAAAAGAGTTACATCTTATTGCAGGAGTACCAAGTACTGCTGCTTCAGAAGTCATTGTTTGACTATCGCCGATAAACATCGTGGCAAAATAGAGTAGGGAGTGAATTTTTTCGTTAGGAAAATTTATCTGATAATCACGAAATTCTGCTTCAATTTCTCTTTCTGCAGAAATTAACACGCGTCCTTTTACAGATAACATACTCACAAGTCTTCTTCTGTCGTTGAGCGATATTCCTTTGATACCTGTATCATGATGAGCTTTAAAAGCATTAAATCTTAAAACAAAAAAAATATCTCCTTTTTTAAGACCAATTTCATTTAATATTTTATCGTCGGGAATAAATCTGTTTGGGTGCAAATATGCCAACTCATGATAGCCTTTATATGAAATAAGCTTATTGGTTTTACGCTTCACACAATCGGGACTTAATACTGCTTTGGTTAATGGATGAGCAAAATTTGCTACAAGTGGCTCAACCTCATCATCGTCGTCATCGAGTAATATAGCATCCATTTTGGTAAATGGTGCTATTTGGGTCATTGTAAACGATGAACAAAATCCCAAATCAATTTTATTCTTTTTTGCAAATTTCCATAGTTGATAATTATGTTCTAACTGTTTTAAACCTTTAGCAAGTATTGAATCAGATTTTTTCTGAAGTAAGGTATAATCAATATTAAAATTTTTCAACAAGTTAATAATTGCTTGGTCATTCTTTGTAGTTACAAATACTTTATGACCATTTTTTATACAATCAAAGTAAGTATTACGTAATAAATGTAGATGTGCAGGATGTGATAAATCCATTAATATATTCATGGGGCAAAGTTTTAATTTCAAAACAAAGAATAACTGTAACAGAAATAAATATAAATATCAGATTATCAATTTGTTTTTTAATTTGAACTATTTCTTTTTAATCAATCGATAACCTAGTTTAAAAATCATCATAAAAACCTTTTTATTAATTCTTTCGTATCTTCCGTAATTTACAAGTGTACCTCCAAATTTCAGTTTATGATCTCTTACACCATAAGGGACATCGGGCTTACCTGCTCCTCCAAAGTCGAACAATTGAAATCCATTACGTTTACCCCAAAGTAAAATATGGAATGGAAGCAAATCGTTAGCGTATCTATTACTGTATTCGGGCAAATGTCCTGTGTACCAGTCATATATCTGGCTCTTATAACAAATTTCGACACGCATCGCTATCAGTTTATCATTACTGTAAGCACCAAAACTTTTTAAATAACCGGATTTATTAAGCTTTTTATAAGTATTCAGAAAAAAATCGGAAGTTGGACATGGAAGACCAATTTTTTTATATGTTGAAATTATTAAATCAACTCCTGTTTTGAAATCAGTATCGGTATTTATCTCTTTTACTAATGTGCCTTTATTCAAAGATTTACGTACATTTGCCAACTTAGATTTCGAAATCTTTTTTGTGATTACAGTTTCTTCTTCTGATAGGTCATGTAATATATCGAGATGGCTTTCAAAAGTAAAGTTAAGTTTCTCAAAGTTATAATTATCTTTTCGGATATCCCATAAATTTCTTAACTGTATATACGTACAATTATCTTTCTCACGTTCACAGAAAAAATGCAACAACGAATTAAAAAATTCCTGATTATTATTTTTTATCAGAGGGCCTCCAATAATTATGGCACGTCGAGTAAATTCGGATAAAGGCCAGCAATAATTATGAAATATCACACCTAAAATTACACCCACTATGGCATCTTCGTTTATTAATGCATAAGCTACCGGACTGGCTTTATTGTTGTTTAAATAAAGATTGAAATAATAAGAAGTTTGAAAAAAATTAGCGTGCGGATGATTAAATACAAAATCATCCCACGCTAAATTACTAATATCCTTAAAACTCTTTATTATCATTATTTCAGGAATCTGTCGAATTTTTAGAAGAACAGAAAAATTAAGGAAATATCTTGTTAATTAAACAAAAAAACATAAACTAAATTGATATTGATTATAAAAATACTCTACGTTATTAATTAAGTTTTTTACATTTGAAAAATCATTAAACTAATCCACGCCCGGAAAGTTTAAACCAACCCCATCCAATTGATGCAGCAAGAATAATTATGAGATAAATATTAAAGTATTTTTTTTGCCCATTAGTTAATTTGCTCACTCCATAAGCTGTTAATAACATATAAACAGGTAAGGCCGGCTGGTGAAAACGTTCAGAATGTGCAAAAGAACTCATAGAAATAACTGCCAGATAACCCACAAGAAATGAAACTATTAACAAATAATCACGCCATTTCTTTTCCTTTATCATATAATATAAACCATAGAGTAAGAAGAATGCAAGAATATTTTTGACGAAATTTGAACCATTCATTATCATTTGATTTTCTTGATTTGCTACATAAACCATTGAAGGAAATGGAATAACAAAAATCATTGGAGCAAAAACAGCAGTTGAAGCATATTGAGCATACCGGTTAAAATTATCAGCACGTACAGCTCTCCATTGCATTGAAGTTGACTGGCTTGTACCCCTCTGTTCCCAAATTGAACTTACTTCATCTACATATTGAGTACCTATGAAATAGAATGCCGCTACACTGAACCACACCGCTGCAATAATTCTTTTACTTAATTTTACAGTACGTTCAGACGATAGAAAAAGAGCCGAAAAAATAGCAAAAACAGCTGTAACCCCTAAAACAGTACGAAAGAAAAAAAGTAAAATCACTAATAATACAGGTAGCCACAAAGTATTAAACGAAAATTTATTTTCACGTATTAAAGCGTCTGCTCTCTCGAGAAACCATGTTGAAAGAAAAAGCATTTCTACTTCCTTAAGATGTAAACCGGTATAAAAAATCAGGTTAGGCATTAACATCGCAAAAATTCCTGCTATTCTTCCAGTTGATTCTCCGAAAGTACGACTTCCAAGTTTATAAATAAAATATACTGTGAATGTACCCAGCAATGCTTTAAAAAGTCGTGCTATTACAATTGAATCACCAAAAACATAATATAATAAACCTAAATAGGTGGGGTATCCTGTGTCTGAATAAGTACCTTTAAAGTGATCGAAAAAAATAGAAGTATTTCCCTCTTTAATTAGAGCATTTAGCCAAATACCCAGTTGATGGTAATCATAGGCATCACCTGCTACCCACTCAAAAGGTTGACCTGTCCAACTTATATACAAAAAATAACTTGCAATAACCCATATCGCACGTATTAAGAAAGAAGAAATAAATAATCGATTAATGAAAGTTTTTGAAGTAAGGTTTTGCCATTTTTTTGTAAGAACATTAGAGAAGTAAAAAAATCCAAACACTTCAATAAGTCCAAAAAAAATAAACATAAAAGGGAGAGCGTATTTATAAAAAACAAGAGAAACTACCAACAAAGCAACAATATATAAGAGCATTGCCTTATTGGTGAAATATTTAGGAAAAAAATCGAGCATTTTATTTTGATTATTTAGAAATTAAGCGAAGATATTCTTTTAATAAATTCTCTATATGATTTTCTATCGCAAATTTTGTTCTAACATATTCAGATACATATTCTGAACTCTGATTAAATTGTTTTTGATACTGCAAAAATAACATAAATTTTTGAAGTAAGTCATTTTCTTCACCAGACTTATAAAGAATTGAATACTTCCCATGGTCTGTTATTTCATTTATTACATCCCAGTCATTAACAATAACCGGTAGCCCGGCTGCCATTGCTTCAACTACAGCAATCCCAAATGTATCGTATTTAGTTGCATATACAAATACATCTGATTCTGCCAATATTTCAGGTACATCATTTCTGTTCTGAATAAAGGTAACAAAGTCATACAGATTATTTTTTGTACAATAGTTTATACACTCATCATAATACTTAGGAAACCTTTCCTGTTTACTTCCTACAAAAACAAAATGAAAATCAGTAAATTGTATTTTTAATAAATTTATGAATTTGCATAATAACAACTGATCCCTAACCTCGGTAAAATTTCCTACCGATACCAATAATAATTTATTATCGGGTAATGATAATTCATTTCTTATACCATTAAATACAAAATTATCATTTGAAATACTGAATTTTTTAAAGTCAATGCCATTATAAAGTACTTTTTGACAAACCGAATTGTATTTATAATTCTCTGCATAGTACTTCATCTGTGTTTCACTTACAAAGAAATTCATTTTTACGTGTTTAAGCGAAAACTTCAATGCTAACATAGCAATTCCATTTGTTTCAAAATCGTATCCATGAAGTGTTTGAACAACCGAAACTTTTAAACCAATACATGCTAATAATGCATAAAAAGCATCAATTGGTTGATGTGCATGAACAATTTTAATTTTGTTTTCAAAAATAAATTTTCGGAGTTTAAATAAATAACTAAAAATATAAATGTTTTTATAAGGAAGATAGCACAATTTAGCTCCACTCTCATAAAAATCCTTTTCAAAAGCTCCATTTTTGTATCTGTAGGTGCAGTAAAAATTTAGTCCGGTTTTTTGAGCATTCTTCAACACATTCAGCACTAATGTTTCTGCACCTCCCCTGTGTAATGAACCTAATAAATAAAGAATATTCATGTTGATGGAAATATTACAAACTAAGACTTCAATGAATTTTGATATAATCGTAGTGGAGAAAGAACCTTCTTACTTATAAATGATTTAAAATTAATCCACCAACGAACTAAAAATACAGGTAAAATAAATGCGAATTTTTTATTGAATGAAAAATTTTTAAAATTCACTTTTCTGATTTCCTTTTCATATTCCTTTATAAATACATTTTTAAATCGATATGGAAAAAGACAATACATTCTCAATTTATCCAAAAGTTCTTTTAATTCAGGATTTTCTTTTTCATATTCACTTAAATAATCAATATGAAAAATAAAATGTTTTTCGGGTGGATAAATAACATAATTATCGACAGCTTTATTCTTAACATCTACATCAAAATTATAATTCGAAAGGGGTTTATTAAGTAAAGCTATCGGATAACGCAGAGCTACTCTAACCCACAATTCGAAATCTTCACCCATGGCAATATTTGATTTGAATCCATTTTCTTCTTCGAAAACAGTTTTTTTCATTATTACAGCTCCTGTCCATACAGGCATTTCGAGTGTTTTTGCATAAACTTTATAATAGTTTATTATCCCCTTTTCAAAATCATGATCAATCCCAAGCCTAACCAACCGCCTGGATTTATTTTTTACTACAAAATATGAACTCGCCCACAACCCTGAAGTAGGAAACTGATCAATAAATTGTTTCATTTCTGATAAGAAATCCCTTTCCCACCAGTCATCAGCATCAAGAAAGGCAAGATATTCATTTTTTGCAATTTTTACAGCATTATTCCTTGTATTGGAAACTCCCTGATTAATTTGGTCCATTACTGTTATTTTTGCTAACAATACATTATCAACCTGTTTTAATTCATCAAGGTAATCCTCAAGCACTTCTAAACTATTATCTGTAGAACCATCATTTACAATTATTATTTCAAAGTTCTGAAAGGACTGGTCAAACACTGAATCAAGTGCTTTGCGAATATAAGGAGCTTTATTATATAAAGGAATTATTATTGAAAACATTATGGATAAGTTTTGTTGAAAATAAAGTATTATAAAAATTAATTAATGAGTTGCATTAATGTATTCAAAACTAATATATCCGGACGTAAAAAGGAATTATAATAACTATAATTTTCAAACATCATTTTCTTCATTTCATTGGGATTATCAATTAAAAAAACAATGTTATTTATTAATTCAGCTTCATTGTAAAATTGAAGGTAATTTTTCCCGACTTCAAATTTTCCCGGAACTTCAAAATTTAAAGGTTCGGTTACAATTGCTCTTGAAGCAGCTATATATTCAGCAAATTTCCAACCTGTAGAACCATGTAAACCTGTGGTTGCCACACAGATATTTGTCGTTTTCATGGTTTTCAGATATGTGCGACGATTTGTTAAATAGCGAGGTACTATAAGCTCAGGGCAGAATTTTCTTGAAAACGAAATATCCTGAACTCCACCAAGAAACAAATTGCCAAACTCTTTTTTACACGCCTTGATACAACTTACCCTGGTTATGTTAATTTCTTCACGTTCTTCGCTAATTTCTTTAGACTCAATTTTTTCTGTAACTCCGCTTGGATCCCATAAACGAACTAAGAATATTATTTTGTTTTCATTATTCGGAATTGGCAGTTGTTCAAATTCCTCAGGACTTATTGAATGTGTATTAAAGTTGAAATATCGATGAAAAATTGGATAATCTACAAGTTCCTTGATAGCATTAATAATTCTATGTTTTACAGTATGTTTAATATTCACAGGATAATTAAATCCAAAGGGAACTACATGTGTAAATTCAGAAATTTTATCGTGAAAATGTTTATTATAGCTACGCTTAAAATAAATATTAGATAATAAATGTTCTTTATAATATGCAATATTATCTTCAGGAGATGCACCAAGTAACCAGTCGGTACTGTCAAACAAGTCATAAACTACATCATACTTGTCATCTACTCTCGCCTTTATAATATTTATTCTATTATAAGGCTGTAATTTGTCATTATACTTAACATCAACAATTTTCTGCTTTTTGAGCAACTCTAAACCAGTATAAAGCTGATCTAAATGATGACTGTATGGATAAAAAGGTATTTCAATTTTAAACATAGTAGAAAAAATTTTCAGTTTACTTTTTTAGTACCAAAGTCTTCAGGCGTGATGCCTTATATCTGAAGATTTCGAATAATTTTATTATAAAAACAGGTAATGAGTAAGTTAATCGAACTTTCAGCGGTTGTTTTTTCCAGTTTACCTTATCGAGTTCGAGTTTTGCAACTTTATGCATAGAATTATCAAGATAGTACTGTAGCAACGAGTAAGTTCTGAATTTATCAAAAAGCAGCTTTAAATATGGATTTGTTGCTTCAAAATTTGCATACAAACCTGTATGAAACAAAAAGTCATGTTCTACAGGATGTAGTTTATTATTCATCGCTCTTTCAGAATTATCCACATCGTGATTATAATTAGATAGATGTTTGTTTAGAAAAGCAATTTTGTAATTTAAAGCAATTCTAATCCAAAAATCAAAGTCTTCGCCCCATTTCAAAAAAGGTCTGAAACCTTTTTCAATTATAAAAGTATCTTTTTTTATAATTGTAGCGCCAATCCATAGTGGCATATAGTAAAAATTAGTGGCATAAACCCTGAAATAATCGATATAACCTCGATAAAAGCCTCTAGGAAGTCCAATTTCTGATTCTATTTTACGATTATTTCTTATTTTATTATATCCTGTTCCCCAAACACTGGCTTCAGGAAAATCCTGAATCATTTCAATCATTTCCGACAAAAAATCAGGCTCCCACCAGTCATCCGCATCCAAAAAAGCCAGAAAATTGTACTTTGCATATTCAGCACCTTGATTTCTGGTTGTAGAAACTCCGCAATTTTTCCTGTTATATAAGCTGATTTTATTATATTGTATAGAATTTTTTAGCTTTAATCCCGATAAATAATCTTCTACAACAGGTAAACTATTATCTTTTGAGCCATCGTTTAGCAGTATTAACTCAAAATGCTGATATGTCTGATTTAAAACTGATTGAATTGCATCAATAACATACTTTTCTTTATTGTATATAGGAATTATTACCGAAATCATATTATAAGTGTGTTTTGAAGCAGTGAGTTTTATTCATTTTCAAAATTTCGATTTGAATAAGAGTTTAACACTTTAATTGAAATTTCTTTCCAATTATAATTTCTCGATTTTAATCTGTTATTTGCACAAATTCTCTTATACAACACTTCTTCGTTCATCAATTTTAGAATATTTTCCGCAAATTTATTTACATCACCAAAATCCGACATAAATCCGTTTACATTTTGTTCAATAACATTTTTAATGCCCCCGGAATTTGTAGTTACAATTGGTTTACCGGCAGCCATAGCTTCACAAAGCACAATACCCTGTGACTCTTCTTTGCTATGTAAAACAAAAATTCGGGCATTACTGTAAAATGATAACAATTCATCGAAAGCTACATTAGTTAGAATCTCAACTTTATCAGTTAGAGAAAATTGTTCTATCATCTTCAATAAACGATTATAATAAGTTTTATCAGAAATAAAACCAGCAATAATTAGTTTTGCATCAGGCTTTTGTTGCAACACAATTCTAAATGCTTCTATAAGTTCAATTTGACCTTTTCTTCCATAAATGGCTCCAACACAAAGAAGCAGATTATTTTCAACTTGCGAATTATTATCAATATTAAAAAAAACTTCATCAATACCCTGGGGAATTATCTCAATTTTAGGTATTCGGGCAATTTTACCTTGTTTTCTATAGTTAATAATTTCATTTTCAACATATTTTGTATCAACAATTATTGATCGGTTCAAGTTTAATATTAAAAACTCGCTGACACTTAAAGTTAGATATTTATATAAGCTTTTTAAAGATTTCTTGTTTTTCCATTCATGTTTCTTTTCAGTATGAAGTAAACCATGAATGGTAACAGTTACTTTTATTTTCTTCAGTTTTAGCAATATACAAATTGCAGTCTGAACATATCCGGAACCATGTATATGACAAATATCGGGTTTAAGCGATGAAATTACCTTAACAATATCCGTTGCCCTTCGCGCCGCTGAAAAATTATCGGAACTGCCACTTGCATACCTGTATATTTTTAACGTATCCAAAGTTTCAATATAATCTTCGGAAAGTGTATGGCGAGGCATATCAAAAACAATAACGTTATTTTCTTTAATTAGTTCCTTTGTAAGACCGTAAACGGATGCTTCTATTCCGCCTTTAATTTTATCAGGCGTTAAGGGATAGGAGCCAATTTGAACAATGTACATACTATATTAATCAATGAAATTTAAGGACAAAAGTTTGAATTGATTTATTTGAAAATAATCATCGGGCAAACTTATAATTCTGTGTCCACACAAACCAAAATGAATATATAAAAAATAAAAATTTATTTCCCGAAAACCTGATTTTTATACCCTTTCGTCCGGCTTGCTTTAGTTTTTCGCCAAATCTTTTTGCAAGTTTATAATCGCGGTATAAATATGCATGATTCAGAAAAATATTGTAGGTAAATTTACGATATTCAACTTCATCATATTTTAAATCGTCAGGAAAAACCTTGCAAACATATTTATAACACGCTTCTTCAACTTTCATTCTTGCTTCGAGCACTTCAAAAGTTTTAGGTCGGGTAATGGAAGTATTATCAATTCGTAAAGTTGTGGTTGAAATCGGCAAACAATGAAATGGAGCATATTTTCCAATTATTAAAAGCGTCATCCAATCCTGTAAATTGAATTTCTCCTGAATGTAATCATCAAGTTTAATATATTTATCAATCAACTCTTTTCGATACATAACGGTAGAATTACAAAAGCGAAATATCCCTTTAAAAACAGTAATATGCATTGGGATACCATAAGTTAACTCGCTTACTTTTTCTTCGATAAATTTACCCGATTTCTGATAATAATTTCTGAAATCGGTATGGCAAACTCCATATTCTACATTATTTTCAAGAAAATCAACTTGTAACTGAAGCTTTTCATCATAATGCCAATAATCATCGTCATCGCAATTTGCAATATACTTTCCTTGGCACTGTTTTACACACAAAGCCCAATTTGCTCCTAAACCTACATTTTGTTCGTGAAATATAAGGCGAATTATTTCGGGATATTTTTGTTGATATTCTTTTAATAAAACTCTTAATGAATCATCACTTTTATCATCTCCAATTATAATTTCGAAAGTAAAATTACATTTTTGAGCCAAAATGGATTCAATAGTTTGACCGATGGTTTTTATTCTGTTAAATGATGGAATAATAACAGAAACGAAGGGAATATTTTGTTTTGTAGAAGTATTTTGTTTATTATTCATCTAATTAAAACATTATAAAATTGTGAAATCAAATCAAAACATCTTATAATTATTAATTTAACAGTTTATCAAAAAAAATCTGTATTATAACAAGTTATTTGTATTTAGCTTTTATTGTTTTTCTAATATATTTAAAATATCCTATCGGACTATAAATAAATGCTCTTAAATAATACCAAATAGATTTAAATAATAAATTTTGCTTTCTTAGTGAGGTAGCCATATTGTGATATGCATAAGCATCGGCTTTCAGATATTTATGATATTCATGCGGCAATAATTTAATTAGTTTCTTTCTGATAACAATATCTTCCTTCCATCTATTAAACGAATTACCGCTATGTGTAACGGAATTCGGATTTATACGATAAGATGCAGTAACTTCATCGAGATAATAAAAATCACCCATTGTATGTAATAATACCCATAATGTCCAGTCAGCTAAAAAGGGATTTGATAAAAATTGTATTTCATTTCTGATGAAATTCATATTCATATTTCTGAAAACAACTGTTAAAGTTGGGTATCGACTGATTTTAATAAAAAAATCGTGCAAATTGTACATTCCTTCCTTATTTTTGGGCGGAATTACTATTCTATTTTTTTCTAACAAATTACCGTTTTTATCACATACAGAAGCATTAGTAACCACAGCTACAACATCGTTTTCTTTCTCAAGAATATCTACTTGTTTTTGTAACTTTAAAGGGTCTGTCCAAAAATCGTCGCCTTCGCAAATAGCAATATATTTACCGGATGCAGCCTGCATTGTATCCAAAAAATTTCTTGACATTCCAAGATTTTTTTCAGGGAGCAATAACTTAATTATCTCAGGGTAATTATTTGCATAATCAATTATAATGTTTCTTGTATTATCGGTACTACAGTCTTCACCAATAATTAACTCTATAGGAAAATTAGTTTTTTGTTTTAAAACTCCTTCAATTGCATCGCTAATAAAATTTTCATGATTATATGTAATCATGCAAACTGAAACCATAATATTTTTATCAGTCATTATCGATGAATCTTAAAAGTTTTTTACTTCTTTCTTTTATCTTTTTAGCTGGTATTCCGGCATAAATGTTCCATGCCTCAAGAGATTTATTTATAAATGACATTGAACCAACCGCTACACCTTCATTTATTGTAATATCAGGCATTATTGTACAACCTGAGCCAATTTGAGTAAACTGCTTAATAATTACATTACCGCCGGTTACGCGAGTAAAATTCTTATCAACCATTGGGCTGATTAAATAATCTCCTGAGAAATCATCGACTGCAGAATAAACCGTACAGCGAGCCGATAAACCAGTATAATCTTCCATAACAATACCTTTAGCTCCATATAGAACACAAAACGCAGATATATGAATATTTGAACCAAGAGAAATCTGACCAGATAGTATGCAAAAATCATCAATACGTACATTATTGCCAATACTTATTTTGTCGGCACTGTATAACGAAGCTTTTTTGCTTATCAAAACATTGTTGCCATAAGATTTTAATCCTAAACCGGCTAACTCATCTCTATTATAAAAAGAATTCATAAATTCAAAATTGTGTTAACTATGTATTCAACATCACTATTCTCTAATTCTACATATATTGGCAAACAAAGGACTTCATCTGCTGATTTAGTTGATACCGCTAAATTTTTCAAGTTGGAACTTTCGAGTAAATTATATGGTTGAAATGAGCTTATAAGTGGATAAAAGTATCTACGTGCATAGATATTCTGAGTTTTAAGTTTTTCATATATCTCATCGCGACTTTTCCCAAACTTATTTTTATCAATAAAAACAGGAAAATATGAATAGCAATGTTTGACACTTTTAATGTCATTCAAATATCGTATGCCGAAAACATCTTTAAGCAAGATGCGGTATAAATCGGTTATTTCTTTACGTCGTTCTATAAATGAATCAACATATTTCAATTGCAGTAACCCGTATGCCGCTTGTAATTCATTAAGCTTTGCATTTATACCGGGCTCCTCCACTACTGTTTCACCTCTAAAACCAAAGTTTTTCAGATTATCAATATGATGTTTCATTTCTTCGGAATGGCAAATTATGGCTCCTCCTTCAATTGTGCTATACACTTTGGTAGCATGAAAACTTAATACAGATAAATCTCCGTAATTTAGTACAGAATTACCGTTTATTTTAACTCCAAAGGCATGGGCAGCATCGTAAATTACTTTTAAACCATGTTTGTCCGCAATATTTTGTATTTCATCAACATTACAGGGATTGCCATAAACATGTACAGGTAAAATAGCTGTAGTTTTAGGTGTAATTGCAGCCTCAATTTTTGTTGGATCAAGATTAAAATATTCCGGTTCAATATCCACAAAAACCGGCATAATTTTATTCCACCATAACGAATGCGTAGTTGCAACAAAACTATAGGGAGTAGTAATTACTTCGCCGGTAATATTCAAAGCCTGTATTGCAGTTATTAGTGCAAGAGTTCCGTTTGAAAAAACGGAGATGTGTTTTACACCCAAATAATCAGCCAGTTGGTTTTCTAACTGCTGATGCAATGGTCCGTTATTGGTAAGCCATTTATTTTCCCAAATTTTTTGAAGATAGGGTAAAAAATCATCAAGAGGAGGCAAATATGGTTGGGTAACATTAATTTTTTTATTCATTAGCATTAACTTTAACAATTGATATTTCAAATATCAAAGTTATTTATTCATTTTTCCAGTATGAATATATTCCTTTATTAAGTTCGTAGGATGGCCAAATAAATCGTTCTCTTTTAGGCTGTAGTTTTGCCCATTCCCACATCTGAATTAAACCTTCTCTTAAATCAGTTTTATGTTCAAAACCAAGTATATCAACAGATTTTTGATAAGTAGGAATGGCATAATGAACTTCGTGCCTTGCCTCGAGATATATTGTATTTTTACTACCGGTAATTGCTGAAAGTACTTCAGCAGCTTCGTTTATGGTATATTCATGTATGCTCCCAAGGTTAATGATTTGAGCAGAGGCTTTTGGTTCAATCGCCGCCTTCCACATAGGTGCAAGTGAATCATCAATGTAACTAAATGCTCTTTTTTGTGTACCATCTCCATATATTGTAATGGGCTCTTCATTCATACAAAAATACATCCAAATACCAAGAACATTTCTGTATTTATCCCAAATATTTTGATTTATACCATACATATTATGCGGACGTATAATACAATAATCAAGACCATGCTGTTCAAATGCAATTTCAATATCCTGTTCGCAAGCAGCTTTGGCTACTCCATACGGGTCTATGGGATTGCGACGCATATCTTCATGAAATATCCCTCCTTCACCTCTACCATAAACAGACATTGACGAAGTAAAAATAAGTCTTTTTACATTATGGCGAATACATTCGTTTACAATGCAAGCAGTAACGACTAAATTATTTTGATAATTAAAAGAACGTATAAACGGAGATAGACCTTCAGCAGCATAAGCTGCAAAATGATAAACATAGTCAGGCTTTTCTACATCAAAAATTTGTGTTAACGATGGATTTTTCAAATCAAAATTATAAAATTTAACGCCTTTGGGAATATTTTCTAAATAACCCCCGCTTAAATCATCGACACCGGCAATTTTAAATGTTGGATAATTTTTTAAAAACCATTCGGCCATTCTTGAACCAAGTAAACCAGCTACTCCTGTGATTAAAATTTTCATGCAAAGTAAAATTCAATTTGTTTCTAAATTCTTTTTATCAAATATATCTGATTAAAAAATGTAATACTTAAAAAATAAAACAAAGATAAGATAAATGACACAAATGCTAAAATAAACTTTAAAAAACCTTCAAAACACTTTTTAAACTTTATAAAAAAGTAAATCAGAAGGTTTTATAAAATATATTAGCTTAAACATCTTTTGTGTATAAATATCAATTTTA
>CAYONE010000039.1:0-36804 GCA_964405245.1 uncultured Paludibacter sp. | reverse complement strand
CGAGAAAATCAAAATTGCCATACCGATAACAAGCACAACAATAGTGCTTGATTTCACACCTTTCCATTCTTTAAGAATTATTCCCCAGACATTACTGAAAGTAACATTCAGCGACATGAGAATACTCCAGGAGAAGGCCATCATAACACTTCCTTCGGTGAGGAAGCTTTTTCCGAGTGTTAGTCCGAAAAATTGTGAATACCAAAGTACTCCTGCCAATGCACAGAAAAGTACATTGTTTACAAATACATTTGCAGGTACACCAAAATAATCTTTCAGCGTTTTGTTTTTTACATTCTGTAACAAACAATATACAGCATTGGTAATGAAACCTCCGAAAGTAATCAGCAAAATGGCAGGCAAACCTGCATACAATGCATCAGAGCCCATTTCCATAGCTGCTTTCTTAATAGGCTCGGCAGCTTCGAGTCCGAGGCTGAAACAAGCGCTCATCACACCTGCCAAAAGTGCAACTAACAAACCTTTGCCCAGAGCAAAGTCCTTAACTGCTGCTTTCTTTTGCTCTTCGGTCATATTTTTTGCACGTAAACTTCCTGCATATCCGATAACTGAAATACCGGCAATAGCAACACTAACACCAATAAGTAATATCAAACCTTCACCTTGAAACAAATCAGTTCCAACCATAAGAGCCGGAATCAGCGTTCCGAAAGCTGAACATGTTCCAAGTGCAATGGACTGACCAAGCGCAACGCCGAGATAACGCATGCTTAAACCGAAAGTAAGACCGCCAACGCCCCAAAGCGCGCCAAATATCATAGCTTTCCATGCAGCTCCATCGCCTGATGTAAGAATCTCACCTAAAGTATGACCTTCGGGTACCGCGAGCAAAGCGCCAAGATATGGAAAAACAAGCCATGCAAAAATTCCCTGTACAAGCCAGAAACTTTCCCAAGCCCATGTTTTTACTTTACGTATTGGCACATACGAACTGCTTTGTCCGAAACTGCCAATGGCTATTATTAATAATCCGACGAGTGTATTCATAATATTTTACCTCCCCCGCCCCTCCAAAGGAGGGGAGAAGAGGGATATTTTAAAGTTGTTTGTAATCTAAATTTTTTGCACATTTTCCCTCCTTTGGAGGGGATTAAGGAGGGGGTTTATCTCTTAGATGTAACCTCATTTTCGTATTTCTGAATATCAGCAATGTAAGCATCACCCACGATAACGCCTTTAAGCGCACAGTAGTAATTATACACATCGCCCCAAGGCATCGATTTTGCTTCTTCGAGCAATGCCATACGTTCAAAGTTTTGTCCTTTGGCTTCGAACTCGCGGAGTTTTGCAATTGGCTCGAGCAACGCCTGAACTAATGCTTTTTGTGTAGCGCGTACACCAACCACATAAGCTCCAACGCGATTAATGGAAGCATCAAAATAATCGAGTCCGATATGAACTTTATCAACAGCATCGGCACGAACAATTTCCTGCGCGATGGCCACAATTTCTTCGTTGAGTGTTACCACGTGGTCACTATCCCAACGTACACCACGTGTAACGTGCAACATAACTTCAGGAAGGAACAATAAAAGTGAAGAAATTTTATCGGAAATAATTTCTGTTGGATGGAAGTGCCCACCGTCGAGTGTTACAATAATGTTGTTTCTTACACCATAACCCATGTAAAATTCATGTGAACCTACTGTATAGCTTTCGGCTCCGATACCAAATAATTTACTTTCGATACAATCCAGCATATAATCATCGTTGGTTTTGTATTCGAAAATTTTATCGAGCGATTCTTTCAGATTTTTACGATAAGCCAAACGATTTACCGTTACATCTTTCGAACCATCAGGAATCCAGATATTGTGCATACATTTTGAACCCAACTGACGTCCCATTTCTTCAGCAATTTTACGACTGCGGATTACGTGATCAATCCAAAATGCACGGATTTCAGGATCAGGATGAGAAAGTGTTAAACCATCCGACGATTTATCGTGCGAAAAACATGTACAGTTAAAATCGAGTTTGTAATTTTTTTCTTTCGCCCAGTCAATCCAGCTTTGGAAATGTTTTGGTTCAATTTGATCGCGATCCACTTTTACACCTCCAAAATCGCCATAAAAAGCGTGAATGTTTACACGTTGATTACCCGGAATAAGTTCCATGGCTTTATCAATATCGGCACGCAGTTCAGCAATTGTCCGTGCTTTTCCGGGATAATTTCCTGTTGCCTGAATACCTCCTGTTAGTTGTCCATCAGGATTTTCAAAACCTGTAACATCATCAGCCTGCCAGCAATGCAGCGAAATAGGCAATTTATCCAATTGTTCGATGGCTTTATTTACGTCAACGCCCATAGCAGCATAACGTTCAACAGCCAAATCGTAAGCTTTTTTAATTTGTTCGTTCATGATATTCATTTTTTATGTTTGAAATGTTGTTTTATATATTTTGATGTTTTGCTAAACTTTTCAACATCGAAGATTTGAAAACGTTTTTTATTCGTTGTTCAAGAAAGAAACTTTCAAAAATCTTCGATGTTTTGAAGTTTCTTCTCAGAATCATACTTATCACACAGCCGTTACCGCCAAAAACCTCTCGTAAAAATCATCCCATTCGTCAGCATCCTGTGGCAGAAACTCTGTTAAATCAATTGAATTACTGATACTTTCGCGCATTTCCTGAATTCCGGAATAAATACCGATAGCTTTTGCCTGTACCATAACATTTCCAATCGCTGTTGCTTCCATAGGTCCGGCAACAACGGGAATTCCCAAAGCGTTGGCAGTAAATTGATTCAGCATGGAATTTTTTGATCCGCCGCCGATTACATGTAATTTTTCGATAGGGAATGAAGCGAAAGATTTTAAACTTTCAAGTATCTGACGATAACGAAACGCCAAACTCTCGAATATACAACGTGTAATCTCAGCTTTTGTACGCGGTACAACCTGTGAAGTTTTTTCGCAATATTGTTGAATGGCTTTTACCATCGAAAGCGGATTTGCAAAATCGGGCGCATCAGGATTGATAAAACTTATAAAACTATCGGCAACTTTAGCATCGGCAATTAGTTGTCCGTAGGCATTTTCTTCGGATGTTGAGCCCCACTCGGCACGGCAACGTTCGAGAAGCCACATTCCACAAATGTTTTTGAGAAAACGAATAGAACCTTCCAATCCACCTTCGTTAGTAAAATTTAAGGCGAAACTTTCGTCGGTTATAATCGGACTTTCGGCTTCAATTCCCATTAGCGACCAGGTGCCGGAGCTTAAATACGCGAAATTTTTATCAAGCGCCGGAACAGCAGCCACTGCTGAACCTGTATCGTGCCCGGCTACTGCAATTACAGGAATCGCGCCCAAACCGGTTTGTTTTTGAACCGATGGCGAAAGTGTTCCTATTACTTCGCCAGGAAATACAAATTTTCCAAAATGATTTTCAGTTAAACCTAATGCTTTTAAAAGTGTAGTATCAAATTTTCGTGTTTTTGCATCGAGCATTTGCGAAGTTGATGCGATGGTATATTCAGTTACCATTTTTCCGGTAAGCATGTACGAAAGTGCATCGGGCATGAACAGAATTTTATCAGCATTTTGTAGAATAGCTGAATTATGCGATTTCATTGCCGAAAGCTGAAAAAGCGAGTTAAAATTCATAAACTGAATTCCTGTGCTTTTATAAACTTTGTCGCGGGGAATAATTTTAAAGAAATTTTCCTGTGCATCGTTCGTGTGCGGGTCGCGGTAGCTGTAGGGATTCCCGAGTACTTCGCCATTTTTATCGAAACAAACAAAATCGACACCCCATGTATCAATTCCAATTGATTTAATCTCGATTTCCTCGTCGGCAACAATTTTCAAACCTTCGAGAATATATTGATAAAGGCTGAGAAAATCCCAGTAAAAATGACCGTTTGCTTCAATTATTTTGTTGGGAAAGCGGTTTACTTCGCGCAATTCAATTGATCCACTGCGAATCATTCCCAAAATTGTGCGTCCGCTGGTTGCTCCAAGGTCAACAGCAAAAAAGTTTGTGGTTTTCATGTTTGAAAAATCTATTTTCAGTTTGAAATTATGTTATTTTATTATCAGATTTCGTATTATCCGAATGCAAATATAGACACGGAAATACCTGTCAAAAATAATACTTTTGATTTATTGTCTGCTTTTTTTGGTAAATTATAACTTTAGCAAAAATAATTCCCACAAACTGAAAGCCGTATGTAATGACGTACTGTTTTATGTAAAAAAATGCGAAATTTCAGAGCGTTTGAACGAACATATACTGTGGAGATTATTAAAGCAGGGATGCCGTTGATTTATCAACATACATGCTTACTTCGCCATTACTCGAACCCATAAATGCCGCAGGATATTGATTTGCATTGGGTTTCTTTTGAATAATTTCAGAGAAAATTTCAGCTTTGTTTTCTCCGGTTATCATAAAAAACACTTCACGGGCATTTCTGATTGTATTTCCGGTTAATGTGATGCGCTTTTGTCCACTTACCGGATGGCGAGCAACCGCAACAAATTCGGCAACTGCGTTAAGGTGCATTTGATTGGGGAAAATTGATGCTGTGTGACCATCATCGCCCATTCCAAGCAGTATTAAATCTAAAACAGGATAATTATTTTCAACAGGTAATTCTGCAGATAAAATTTCGGCATATCTTATTACTTCCGATTCGGGATTACTTTCTCCTTTCATCCTGAAAATATTTTTTTCAGGAATCTTTATTTTTGATAATAAAGTATCATAAGTCATTCCATAATTGCTTTCGGAGTGTAAAGGCGGAACACAACGCTCATCGACCCAGAAAATACGCAATATTTCCCAGGGTAAAATATCGCCAAAAACAGTTGCAAGTTTTCCGAAAAGTAAACGAGGCGTACTTCCACCCGAAACGGCAATATTAAAATACCGTTTTTCTGATTTTGCGGATAAAGCTTTTTTGGCAATTTCGTTGGCAATTTCAGTTGCAACAGCGGAAGCATCGTTTAAGATATGTATGTTGTAGTTCATTGGTTTGTTAATAAGAAAATAGTAATTAAGAAAACTTGTCCCGAAAATCGGGATTGGGAAATTTGACAGTCTTTTTCTGATGATGAAAAAAAATCAAAAGAAAATTTATATTGTTATGAATTATAAGGATTTACTGATGTATTTTACCGGATAAAGCGCTGCTAACATTCCCATTGCCAACACTGTGATAAAAACAAGCAGCACATCGGTAAAACTTGTAACAACGGGATATGCCTCAACAATATATCCTTTACCAAGTTTAAGCAATCCGAAATGTTGCTGCGTAAGACTAATTAATGTACCTAAAACAATGCCGATAATTGCGCCAACCAAAGATATAAACCAGCCTTCGAGAAGAAAGATTCGTTTTATCAGGCTTTCGTCAGCTCCAAGACTTCGCAAAGTGGAAATATCAGGCTTTTTTTCAATTATCAGCATCGATAGTGAACCTATAATATTAAAAACCGCTATTAATAAAATAAAACTGAGGATGAGAAAAGTTATCCATTTTTCAATCTGCATTATTTTGAAGAAATTTTCCTGTTGTTGGTAGCGGTTTTTTACACGATATTTATCGCCAAGAATATCGGCAATGGCTTTTTGTACTTTCGCAGGATTGGCTGTGGGTTTAATTTTAAGCTCTATATATGAAACCATTGTGGAGTCGTACTCAAAAAGTTCACGGGCAAGCGCTATGGAAACAAGCACAAACTGATCGTCGTATTGTAACTGGTTTACCGTAAAAATACCCGATACAAAAGTACCTGACTGATTGAATGAAGATTCGGGTCGCAACAGATTTATACGCGATGTACGTTTTGGTGCATAAATGTTCAACGGATCAATAAAATGAGCGCCAAGTCCAAGCTTGCTCGCCACTCCAATTCCGGGCACTGCCCTTTCGAAAGCGCCATCGAACAACTCAAACTTTCCATCGTACATAATATTTTTAATCTGGGTGAGTTCACCAAAATTCTCCGCTACGCCCTTTACCACTGCCGGCATTTGCTTGTCTTTAAACCTTAAAAGCGCATTTTCCTGAATTACTTCCGTAAAAACTTCAACTTCGTTCAGACTTTTTACCTTTTGAAAAGCAGCATCATTCACATCGAAAATTTTTCCTTCGGCAACTTCGATGCGCAAATCGGGATCGAAAGCCGAAAACATACTGGAAACCAATGATTCGAAACCATTAAAAACAGATAGTACAACAACCAGCGCCATTGTTCCTACAGCTACTCCAAACGAAGATATGCCGGAAATAATATTGATGGCATTGTGCGATTTTTTTGAAAAAAGATATCTCCATGCTATTTCTATTGTGAATAACATGGAGTTGTTTTTCTTCCCGGCTTTAAAGTTTCTGTCTGAATTCATTTAATGTCCCCAAAAAATGAATTAATCCTGAGAATCTTCTTCGCTAACCGGCGATGGTGGATCGCTTTTCAACAGATTATCGATGTTTTCGATATAATCCAACGAATCGTCGATGTGAAAATGCAGTTCAGGAACAATGCGCAATTGATAACGCACGCGTTTACCTAAATCGTAGCGAATAGATTTTGTATCGGACTGAACTCTTTTTAAAACATCCGAAGAATTCTGGCTCGGAAAAATACTTAAATGTACGTGTGCCACACCCAAATCGGGACTTATGCGAACACCGGTTACAGTTATTAATACTCCGTGAATTTCACGGGCGTAAAGCAGAAAGATTTCGCCAAGCTCCTTCTGAAGCATACGCGATATTTTTTGTTGACGGGTAGTTTCCATATAATTATTTTTTTTAGCAATATTCTCAATTAAAAATAACGGTAGTAAAATGTAATAGCACAAAATTAAAGATTAATTTGATGTAAAAAAATTACATCACTAATTACCTTTAAATATTCATTTCACTTTTTTCTTCCAAACCGTAACTTCCGTTGTTTTCAATTCAACGCTTTTAGAGTTTTTCCACAAGGTGAATTGCAGATTTACTGGTTCTTTTTCAAGTGTAAAGTTAGTATTTAGAATTTCCTTTATTCCTTCGAAAGAAGTAACCGGCTCGCCATCTTTTTTAAATCCGCCGGGCCAATGCTCGCGTTTAATGTTATTCAATTCCCAATCATAAGTAGAAGTCAAAATCAGCAATCCATCTGCATTCAACCTTTCGTGAATATGTTGCAGAAAAATTATCGGACAGGTAAGTTCTTCGAGTAAATTCGGAACAATAATCAAATCGTAACCTGTGTAAATCGGTTTCAGATTGTTGGCGTTATCCTGCATAAACAAAATATTTCCAAAACCTGTGCCTTCGCCTTCGCCTTTTCCTAATCCAGTTTCAGAAAGCACCAGTTCACGATAAAACACCAATTCACCCTCATCTTTCACAATATAACGGATAAAACCTTTTTCCTGCAACTGAATGGGCATACGGATAAATCGCGCCGAAAAATCAAGGGCTGTAATCTTATCGAAATAAGGAGCAAGTTCAAAAGCCAATCGTCCGGTATCGGCATTCAAATCAAGCACTTTGGAAATGTTCTTTCCATTGGTAACTTCCAAAACTAATTTCGCAAGATCTTGATGGAAATTCTGTTTCGCGCCAAAGCTATCGCCCCAGTTGTTTTCGCAGGAATTGGCAACTTCCGTGTCGGTTTCATACTCATCGTTTTCAATAACTAACGGATATTCCGATTCAACCACCCGAAAACCCGCGTGTTGATAAAAATGCCGGCGAAAAGCATAACGTGCATGAAGTGTAGCTTCATTTCCGGTAGAAATCCACGATCCGCCCTTTATCAGATTGTGTTTGCCATCGAAAGTTGGCGTCGAAAAATCATCGTACATGGGATGCACTTTAAAACCCGCGAAACCTGTAATAGGCGTTTCTGTCCATTGCCACACATTTCCCAACACATCGTAAAAATTGCCAAAAGCAAATTTATCCACAGGACATGGAGAACAATAATGCTCAAGATTGATATTACTCGGAGCAGATTTCCATTTGTCAACATCCTGAATCTGACAATGTTCTACAAGTCGATACCATTCGGCTTCGGTTGGCAATCTGAAAGTTTTTCCTTTTTTTGCGGTTAACCAGTTGCAATACGCTTTTGCTTCGAGATAATTCACCTCAACAGGCCAGTTCCACGGCATTTCAATTTCCTGAGCAACCAAACGTAATTTGTAACTGGCATCATTTTTTCGCCAGAAAAGCGGCATTTGAGCTTGTTTGAAGTTGCGCCATTTCCAGCCTTCTTCAGTCCAGTAACTTTCAGTAGTATAGCCATTATCGTTAATAAAATTCAGAAATTCACCGTTCGAAATCAGGAATTTTGTGGTTTTAAAATCTTCCACTTTTTCGGTGTGATTTCCGTATTCGTTGTCCCAACCATAAAATTGATGATTTTGAGGCTTGCCGAGTTTCATTTCAGCTCCCGATACTGGTAAAAATTCGTTTGAAGGTGCATCGCCAGTTTCTTCACAAATATTCCCAAACCTTCCGCTAACAACTTTATCCAAAGGTAACTGACGAATCAACACCGAAGAAGTTTCGAGATGAATACGCTCATGCTCAATACCCATCATTATTATCCAAAAGGGATTTTCCCAATTAATGGATAAATGTAAGGGCGTATTGTCAATTATATCAAGTATCACCGATTTTGCTTTATCACGATAATCGCGTACCGCACTCACCTCAGGCCAATCGTAATGTCTTTCGTTCAGGTCGTCCCAGCTCATTTCATCAACGCCAATGGCAAAAATCGACTCGAAAGCGGGATTGATACGTGCATCAATCATTTTTGCCAAAAACATTTTATTGATAAAAAACACAGCTGTATGTCCGAGATAAAACATAATAATATGTCGTAATGGGTCGCCGCGCATATAGAAAGTTTCGTCGTTGATTAATTGCGAATATAATTTCTCATCAACTTCCCACGTTTTCAGAAAATACTCGCGGATTTCCTGTCGTTTTTCTTCCGGATTTCCGTACGCGATATCAATAGTTTTTGTTATAAGATGCTTCATTTCAGCTAATTTTTTTGTGTAAATATATTTTTTTCATTTTAAATGTTCCTGATAAATCAGTTTTCGTTTTGGTTTGTTCAATTTCAGCCACATCAACAAATCCGATTTTTCGGTATAATGTTAATGCTGCGATATTCTTATCCCAAACCCGGATAAAAACATCTGTAATGTTAAATTGTTTGGCATCAGAGATAAATTCGTTCAACAATTTTCGACCCCATCCATGCCCTCTGAGCTTTTCTTCAATCATCATTTCAGCAATATACCAAACATTTTTTCCTTCAAATTCAGTTTTTAAATCAGCCGGAAAATCGACATCAAAACTATTTGGTATTGCTAACAAAGCTCCAGCCAAAGAATTCTGATTTAATACTAAAATAATTTTTCCATCATCGATAAATGTTTTCAGATATAACTTCAAAGAACTCAAATCGATATGTTGCTCGGATAATCCTTTCGAAAAACAATCGGTATATAATTGAATGAGGTCTTCAATTTTTATCAAATCAGCAGTTTTCTCAATTTTCATGTACAGGAAAAATGTGTTTCAAATTTTATAATAACAAAGAAAATATTTCTCCACTTTTTTTGTGAGCACCTGAATATTAAGCATATCCGAAGCATCGGCAATATCTTTAACGGTTCCATCTTTAAAAAGGATATTAATATTATCATCTTCAGGGCTGTAAGTGTCTGTTGAAACCACTTCCACACCCATAAAATATTGCGCATCGTGTTCCGAAACTCCAAAATGCTTTTTATATTGCTCAATAAGTTGTGCTGATTTTTCTGGCTGAATTGGCGTAGGAAGTATTTCAACCTTAAACAAACGTCGGTTTGTAAACGATTTGCACAATTCCGACAATACCAAATCATCGTGCGATGCCCAAACTTTGATTGCCGATACGAAATCTGAATCATCGAGCAAGGCAAAATTTTCGAGCGCATTATCGTCATCAATAAACATTTTCTGATTTACTTCATTGTACAAAAAGTAAGCGAGCGCGGGCGAAGCAAACAGTTTAACATTCATTGCTGCTAATTCCTTTGCACGATTCAGAATGTTGGTCAACATTTTTTCGGCAGCCACAGAAGTTTTATGAAGATAAACCTGCCAATACATCAACCTACGAGCCACTAAAAATTTCTCGATTGAATAAATTCCCTTTGCTTCAACCACCAATCTATCGTTTTCAACATCAAGCATCTTAATAATTCTCGATGCTCCGATAACACCTTCGCTCACACCGGAGAAGAAACTATCGCGACTCAAATAATCGAGCCTGTCCATATCAAGCTGACCTGAAACAAGCTGATGCAAAAAGCGTTTTGGATATTCGTTCGTAAAAATCTGAATTGCCATTTCCAACTTTCCTTCAAAGTCAGAATTAATTTTTTGCATCATCATAAGTGAGATTTCCTCATGATGTATATCGTACACCAAACTATGCTCCAGAGTATGCGAAAATGGACCGTGCCCAATGTCGTGCAATAAAATACTGGCACGAACGGCTTCGGCTTCCTGTTGTGTTATCTCGTGCCCTTGCTTCCTGATTTGGGCGATTGCTTCACCCATTAAATGCATAGCGCCCAGCGAATGTTGCATACGGGTATGTTGCGCTCCGGGGTAAACAAAGGATGATAAACCAAGTTGTTTTATGCGGTGAAGTCGCTGAAAATAAGGATGCTGAATAATATCGTAAATAAAATCGTTGGGTATATCAATAAAACCGAAAACCGGATCGTTGATGATTTTTCGTTTGTTGGGTTTTTTCATTTAGTTGATTTAATTATTAGAATCTAAAATTTATGCAAAATAACAAATTATTTTGCAGATAATCAGATTTTCCAATGGCTTATAACCAACATAATTGAAATATAAAATAACTTATTATAGTACAGAGGTTTTTTATTAAAAATACATCAAGCCTCAAGAAATGAAACTTAAACTAATACTTTAATAAAACTACTCAGAACTTTATAAATCATCAATGTTTCATTCTTCTCAAATACTCTGTAGGGCTCTCATTGAAATATTCTCTGAAACATTTTGTAAAATAGGAAGGCGAGGTAAAACCTGTATCGTAAGCCACTTCTGAAATGGTTTTTTCGGTATTAATAAAAAGCTGTTCAGCGGCTTTTAAGCGGATAATACGCACCAGTTCGTTCGGAGCATAATTGGTGAGCGATTTGATTTTCCGGTACAACTGTACGCGTGACAGACCGAGGTTTTTTCCGATTTCGTCCACATTCAATTCACTGTCAATCAGATTATCTTCAATTACTTTACGGAATTTATTGATGAAAGTTTTATCAATCTCAGCCACATTTTCTTTTCGTTCGCCAAAAGTAAGATTTTTCTGGAAAAACTCTTTCACTTTTTCGCGGTTTTCAATAATTTTCCGAACTCGGATTTTCAGCAGCTCCTCGTTGAATGGCTTTGGAATATACGCATCAGCTCCACTTTCGAAGCCTATCGCCCGTTGTTCATCCTGAGCACAAGCCGTGAGCAACATCACGGGAATATGACTCGTTGTGATGTTTTCTTTCAGTTGTTTACACAGTTCAAAACCATCCATTACATCCATCATTACATCGCTAATAATTAGCTCAGGCACTCTTTTCATGGCACTAAGCAATCCTTGTTGACCATCTACTGCCTCAATTATTTCATAATCGGTTTGTAACAGCATCTTCAAATACTGACGCACATCAGTATTATCATCTACTAACAATACCAATGGTTTATCCGATACGCTTTTTATATCATCTATTGGTTGCTCAGTATCATCGGTTTCCAACATCATCATTTCTTCATTCATATCGGTTTTACTGTTCAAAATCGGATACTGTTCGTTGATAGAAATATCTCTTTGTTTAAACGGAATCGTCACAAAAAAGCTGCTGCCTTTACCTTCGGTACTTTTCACTTCGATGGTACCATTATGTAATTCCACCAACACTTTGGTAATCGCCAGCCCAATACCGGAGCCCGAAATATTTTTATCTGCTCGATAAAACCGGTCGAAAATCTGATGAATATGTTGTTCGGAAATACCTGAACCAGTATCGGAAACAACAAGTCGGGCATAAAACTCGTTGCCTGTTGGAATTTTTTCGAGATGTATTTTTACACTACCATTCTCGGGTGTAAACTTCATGGCATTCGAAAGTAAATTGTAGCATATTTTCTCCATTTTATCCGAATCGAACCACAAGGTAAAATCTTCTTTTGCAGAAGAATACGAAAAATGAATTCTGCGTTTTATTGCCAGTTCGTTGAATGAATGGCATATATCTCCTACAAACTGATTCAAATCTCCAAGTGTAAAATAAGTTTGCATTTTACCGTTTTCATATCGGCGGAATTCGATAATCTGGTCTATCAGTTTCATAAGCACCTGCACATTTTTGCGCATTATATGTGCCAGTTTAGAGCCTTCTGAACTAAGTTTTTCGTTTTTCAGGATACTTTCGAGTGGACCGTGTAAAAGTGTTAGTGGTGTACGAAACTCATGAGAAATATTGGTAAAAAACACCAGTTTTGCCTGCGTGGCTTCTTCCAGATTTTTCGAAAGAGTTAGCAATTGATCACGTTGTTCTGAAAGTTCCTCTTTTTGTTTATTGATGGCAATATTACGTTTTTCGAGTTCCTTGTTTACGCGATTTTTATTTCGATATGAAATAAGCAACAACACCGCCAGACCCGAAATAATAAATATCACAACAAACGAAAATAGTAGAAAAGTACGTTGTGTACTATATTGTGCAATGTTTTTATCCAAAACAGTATTCAGTTGCCCGATACGTTGCTGATGCTGAACAATCTGGTCGGTCTGCAGTTTGAGCACACGTGCGTTCGTTTTATCAACCACAGCAGTATACAAGGTATTTTCACGTCTGTAAGTTTGTTTTCGAAGTATAGCCAACGCAATTTGAACAGCTTTTTCACCTCCGGTAGGATATATAAAGGTAGCATCGAGCGTGCCATCCAATACCCGTTGAATACCACCATCAGGTCCGGGCAGCGCATCGATACCAATAATGCGGGGCATTTTAATATTGCTTTTCAATTTCAGCGCCTCATTAGCTCCAACCGCCATTTCATCGTTGTGGGCAAATACCAAATCAACAGACTGATTCATTTCCAAAGCTTCTGTCATCCGGGCTTTCGCCTGATGGCGCAACCAACCGCCATCGCCTGAGAAAACAATATGAATGCCGGGATAATTTTTCAATACACTGATAAACCCTTCGTGTCTTTCCAGGTCGGGTGTAGAGCCTTTTAATCCTCTTATCTCAACTACATTTCCTTTGCCATTCAGCAAATTAGCAGTATATGTTCCCACTTCACGACCTATCTGAAAGTTATCGGCACCTACAAAAGCTGTGTACTGAGCCGAATTTGTTTTCCGGTCGACAAGCACCACAGGAATTCCTTCCTTCATGGCTTTTTCAAGCACCGGTGTTAGCGGTATTGCTTCGTTGGGAGAAACAATCAGCAAATCAACGCCTGCAGCAATAAAACTCTCTATATCTCTGATTTGCTTCTGATTGCTATCGTAAGCAGTTTTTATTTGCACATCGGCATCTGAACTGAAATACACCTCACGCAGAATTTCTTCGTTCATTGTTCTTCGCCATGCATCGTCGCTGCACTGTGAAACACCAATTAAAAAGGATTTTTCCTTTTTGGCTGAATTGCAGGACAACAATATGAAAATGGTAACAATTAAAAAAAGAATTTTTTTCATTTGGTGATTTTAATTTCAGCGATCAGATTCAATAAACAAAATTACTGTTTTTATTTGTACAAAAGAAGAAAACAAACCGGAAGAACTTTTTCTTAACGGTTGTTTTCTTCTAAATATTAACTAAACTACTGATTTCATATTATTACGCGATAAGCGTTGGAGGTAAAACAGGCATCGCACCGTGCTGTGTACAAACGTATGCCGAAACCTGAACAGCTGTTTTATGGGCATCCACAATAGACTTACCCTTAAGCAAAGATGCAACAAAAGCAGCTGTAAATGAATCGCCTGCCCCCACAGTATCGGCAACTTCCACAATTGGTGTTGGCTGAAATGATTTTTCATCCGAAGTAATCACATAACTGCCCTGCGTACCTTTGGTAAGAACCACCATTTTCAGGGTATAATCTGATAGTAATTTTTCACAAACCTGCATTTCAGATAGTTGTTTCCAACCAAATAGTTTTGCTACCAAATGCACTTCATCGTCATTAATTTTCAACACATTGCATCGTGTAAGCGAATGATTGATTAACTCCTGAGAATAAAAATGCTGCCGAAGATTAATATCGAAAATCCGTAAAGCATCGCAGGGAACCAGATCCAAAAACTTATTGATTGTTAGTCTCGATGCCTGATTGCGCTGTGCAAGCGAACCGAAGCAAACGGTTTTTGTTTTGCGGGCCAGCTCCTCCATTTCAGGAGTGAACGGAATATTATCCCATGCAACATTTTGCGTAATTTCGTATTGCGGGATTCCTTTATCATCGAGCGTAACCTGAACTGTTCCTGTTGGAAACGGCGTTTTTTCGACAATGTATTTCAACGATTTATTATTTAAGTTTTCAATAATTTCATCGCCAAGACTATCATTGCCTATTGCACTAATGGCTCGTCCATCAAATCCAAACTGAGATGTATGATAAGCAAAGTTGGCAGGCGCTCCACCCAACACTTTTCCCTCCGGAAATATATCCCATAAAATTTCACCTATTCCTACTATAATGTTTTCCATGATTTAATAATCAATTTTCAATTGTTAACTATTAATTAGCTAAGTCCCAATTCTCTCTCTATCTGCTCCAGCGATTTTCCTTTCGTTTCGGGAATCCTGAATTTCACAAACACAAAAGCAATAATACTGAAAACTCCGAAAATAGCAAACAGATAATGTAAACCGAGTGTTCCCTGAATAACCGGAGCAAAATATACTGTCAGAAATGTACAAAGCCAACTGACGGCAGTTGAAAACGACATGGCCAGTCCTTTAATTCTGTTCGGATAAATTTCGGAAATAATCACCCACATAACCGGTGCGAACGACGCTGCAAAAAACGAAATATACATCAACAGCGCCACCAAAACTCCGATACCATTTTGCACAGGCTGCGCAAATTCATATGTCAGATATGCCAGCGACAGAATCATACCGGCTGCTCCCCAAAGTAACAATGTTTTACGGCCTTTTTTATCCACCAGCCACAAAGCCACTATGGTCATCAGAAAATTCACCAGTCCCACTATCATAGCCTGCATCACCGAGTCGCCCTGCGCCGAACCGGCAGCTTTGAAAATTTCGGGTGAAAACATAATTACGGCATTGATTCCGGTAATTTGTTGCAGCGCGGCAATCAGTGTTCCGATAAGCACTATTTTTCCGGTTTTGCCTTTGAAAAGTTCAACGAACGACATTTTTTCCTTTTTCTGTTCTGCTGCAAACGCTTTTTCCATTTCGGGCAATTCGGTATCTACCAATGTTTGTCCACCAATACTGCTGAGAACTTTTATCGCAGCATCTTTTTTACCGTGAGCCAGCAACCAACGTGGACTTTCGGGAAATTTCACCAGCAAAAACACCAGGAATATTATGCCGAAAATGCCCGGAACAACCAGCATATACCGCCAGCTGTTTTCGCCCAAGTCCATCAGCAGATAATCGAAAATATAAGCCAGTACAATACCAATGGTAATGGCGAACTGATTGAACGAAACCAACCGTCCGCGATTGTGTGCCGGAGCAATTTCGGAAATATACATGGGTGCAACCACCGAAGTAGCTCCAACAGCAAATCCTGATAATACCCTGAAAATGGTAAGCAAAGTAGCTGAACCGGACAATGCACAACCAAAAGCAGAAATTATGTACACAACTGCCGTAAATATCATGACCTTTTTACGTCCGTATTTTTCGGTGAAATTTCCGGTAAACAGAGCGCCAATCAAACATCCGAATGTGAGCAAAGCTGCCACTGTACCTAATCCGCTGTCGGTAAGCGAAAATTCACCTTTTATCATATCCACGGCGCCTGAAATGCCGGCCATATTCAACCCGAAAAGTAATCCTCCATTAATGGCCACGAAAGTGATCCAGTATAAATACCTGTTATTCATATAAATAGATTTAATTTATTTCGTATATTTTTATATCTTCGGCTTTCCACGATTGATTAAGTGCGAAGAAACTTAAACTGCTGTAATTTTGTGTCGGAAAAACAATATTAGTCATCACTGTTTCACCATCATTGATAAATATTTCAGTCGAGGCTTTGTCAACGAGCAATCTGACTTTATAGCTTTCACGAGTAGCTAATGGCGCTATTGGTTCAGAAACGTACTTGCGATTGAAATCATTCAAACCACAATTCCTTCGGTCAACTTTCAGAATATTTTGTTCCAGATCGAATGTAAAATTCAGATAATCGCCATTATTATTCGTTAAACCAAATCCCCATATTTTAGAATTCTGGCGTTGAATAGTCATTTCTATTTCAAATTTTCCTTTAAATGAAGACAATACATCCGGAAGTAACTTTTCTTTGTGAATACTTTGATTTGCAACTGATTTTACTTTTCCACGTAATGCTGTAACTTCACGGGCAGGTGTGTTTGTCAGGATCAAATGCTTTCCGTTATTTTTCAACATCAATTCGCGGGGAACAGTCATGGCACTACGGAAATTTTTCGTTGGCACATCGTTGGCATAATCCCAGTTGCTCATCCAACCGATAAAAATTCGTCTTCCATCATTCTGGGGTATATTGCTGAAGGTAACTCCGGCATAATTATCACGTCCGTAATCCATCCACAGCGGATAGGGCAAATTGTCGGCCGTAAAAGTTTTACCATCAAAATTGCCGATAAAATACTGTGTTGCCGAACCGCCGTTTGGACCGCCGGGATTAATACTTACCAGCAAAACCCATTTGGTTTTTCCATCGTATGCGAGCGGAAACAAATCCGGACACTCCCAAACACCACCATGAGCACCACTTTCACTGGCAAATTCACTCAGTTTAGTCCAGTTTTTCAAATCCGGAGAACCATAAAAAGTGATGGTTTGCTTGGTGGCGAGCGCCATTACCCATTGTTTGCTTTGTTCGTTCCACGACACTTTCGGATCGCGAAAATCTGTAATTCCGGGATTTGGAATCACAGGATTGCCTGCATATTTGGTAAATGTGCGACCTTTGTCGGTGCTGTAGGCAATAGATTGTTGTTGCGTTTTTCCGTTGGAAGTGAAGATGGCAATCAATGCATTTTTCCCAAATCCGGCTGTATTATTGACATCAACCACTGCACTTCCCGAGAAAATATCGCCCAAGCTATCGATACCAAGAGCTGTTGGCAAATAGGTCCACGAGGTAAGATCGGTGCTTACAGCATGTCCCCAATGCATATTTCCCCATTTGTTTCCGTAAGGATTGTATTGATAAAACAGGTGGTATTCGCCGTCGAGATATACCAAACCATTCGGGTCGTTCATCCAGCCATATTCAGGTGAAAAGTGAAATTGCGGACGGTAAGTTTCGTTATATTCAAATTCGAAACGGTCAGAAACTTTAATATTGGATAGTCCGAGTGCTGAGCTCCCTGTGTTTTCAAAAGCAAGCGAAACCCGCTGCCCTTTGTGTTGTTTTACATCAAGTTTTACCCAGTAATCAATTTTACTATTTGCCAACCGCACATAGAAAGCTTCCGGGTTTTTATCATCCGAATAATGAATATTCATTTTTACATCCGGAGCACTTTCTTCGATGGGAATTAAGAGATAGGATGACTCAATATTAAACTCAACGGTTGCTTTACTTTTGTCATTCTGTTGTGAATGGCATGATGTACTGAGAATCAGAAAAAGTGCAATTAGTATTTGAAGTATTTTTTTCATGTTTAAATTTAAAGAATTGATGCAAAAGTAATTTCTAATCAGAATAAGCACTGAAATAATTGTTGCATCATCGTGTAATTTTGATACAAAAAACTCAGAAATGTCAACATCCGCTTCAGAGTTTTGAACAACACAGAAGCGGACATTGACAAAGGAAAACCCTTACAAAATTACTTCACGGATATTTTATTACAGGTTTTTGTTCCGTTATTATCTTCCGTTTGAACAATATAAACGCCTTTTGCCAAAGCTGAATACGGTATTTCCTGCTGACCGTTCAACGATAGGACTCTGCTGCCAGTAAGAGTGAAAATTTCAGTTTTTACAATTACACTGTTAGATGTTTCCGTTGGATTTGAAAATCCGGTTGTTGTATCGTTATATGCAATTACATCGTCCCAAAAACAGCGACTTTGTTCACCAACGATAGTTGCCAATGGATAGTCAATAAATGGAGCGATCAGTAATGTGGTGATATTTCCCATTCCTGCAGGTATTGCAAATTCTAATTTCTGCCATACTCCCGGCGTGGTGTAATTTGCTGAAACAAATTGATTTGGACCACCATCCTGTAATTCTAAACGAACAGTCCCTGCTACGTTTTTATACACCAACACAGAAATTTTGTTGTAAGTACTCACATTAATATTCAGACCACTCATTCCGCCACCCGACCAAGCATCACTGTTAGTACTAATCCAAATAGTCATAGCTTTAGCCGATGGATTACCGTCTTTTGGATGCCAATCAACATATTCAACGACTGTTGAACCTGCCTGCCACCAGTTTATACCAATATCTTCGCCGTTACTTATTACTAACTGTTGAGCAAAAATTGTTGCTACTGCGAGATTTAACACTATAAGAGAAATTACTTTTTTCATAACACTAAATTTTAAATTGATTATTATTTCTTTTTTTAATCCTTTAATTAAAAATTATTACGGTACTTTCTTCACAATCATATCTGAAATTGAGATTGATCCGTTATCGGCAAAAATTATCCACGGATTCTGATCCATTCGGTAAATTCGATTGGTGAATGCCACATTATTATTTATATAAATCACACAAACTGATTTTTCGATAATGATTTTAACGTTAAATATTTTGTTTTCAGGAACAATAAGCGGTGTAAAATTTAATTCTTTCATATAAGAACCTGTAAAATAACTTGTTTCTTTATTCATAAAAACTGCAGGAATCGCCCATCGATTTGAAGTTGTAAGATCAAATAAAATTGAATATATCTCCGACATATCTTTACCTGCACCAAACGAGAAACCAAATTTTGTTGATTGTGAGGCATTAATTGTCAATGAAATTTTCACGGGAGTTGTATTTCGGTTGAACAGAGCATAACTCCGGCCTGAAGTTGCGGAAATACTGTAAGAACCTTTTTCTCCTGTTACAGTTCCCTTCGATTTTAGTTTGGCAAACTCAACTATTTTGCTGAATTTAGCATCCACTGCATCCGGAATAGTGGGATACAAACGTCCATCGGGTTGTTGCACTAATTTGTGAGTTATCAAACTACCAGCCCAATCGAGTTCGTTTTTGCTGTTCACCTGTTGCCCGGTAGAGCACCAGCCTGAAAGATAGCGGACTGTTCCGTTCGAAGCAGTTTTTGCAGCATACAAATACAATCCGTCGAAAGTTTCGTGGTGTCCGCTTGCATCTTCACAGCGCTTCCATGGACCGTCAGGACTATCAGCAATACGGTAAAAAGTTTTGCGATGTTCATCACGATTAATCCGTGAAAAAACCAGATACCATTTATTGCCCATTTTAAAAATATCGGGACATTCCAGAATCTGCGCATCCGAATCGAAATCGGTAAGAGGTGAAATCAAAGTCCAGTTTATTAAATCTGGCGATGTATATCTCACAAAAACACCTTTTCCATCTTTTATAGACGTTACCAGCATTACATAACATGAGCGGGTAGAATCAAAATAAACACAGGGATCGCGAAAGTTATTTTTATCATATCCATCGGGGGCTTCGAAAGTGAAAGAAGGTACTTTGGTAAATGTTTTCATATTGGTGGAAGTTGCCAGCATCACTTTCTCAGCCGGATATAAACTTCCGTTATGACCTGTATAAAATCCGTACAATTTTCCACTCGCATCTTTGATAAAACTGCCAGTTCCCAACAATGTTTCCTGTGAACCGGCTACTCCACAAGGTATTGCTTCTGAGAATCCCTGAAAAGAAGCATAATCAGTAGTTTTTGTGGAATATATCGGATGATCGGTTGGAGCACCGTTGCGCCAGTCCTGAAGAAAGAACACATAAAAAGAATTGTCTGCTTCGTTGAAATAAGGCATTGGATCACCTACATAACCCACCTGAGGTTTGTACAATGTGGTATATGCACCCGATTCCTGAATGGTACGGATGGTGGTAGTGGTGTCCACAGTTGATGTTTTCGGATCATCCGGATCATTTACACCCTTGCAACCTGCACAGGATAGAAACAAAAACGCAGTAGTAAATAAAAATAATGCTTGCTTCATAAGTTGAATTTGATTTCAACATTTCCAGAGTTGTGAACTCCGGAAATGTTATTTTTGCTTTGGTTGAAAAACCGTCTGTTATTGCTTTGGATGCGCTCTCAGTTGATCCCAGTACATCATTTGCGAACTGAAGTTCGGGTCGTTAACAGCATCAATCACATGCGGAGCAACCAGAATGTTGTTAATCACTGCTGTTCTGCCTGCCGGAATGGTGAAAGTCAACTCCTGCCACTGCCCAAGTGCATCAGCAGAATAATTTGCTTTCAACCAATCTTTGTTTTGTTCGCCGTTCGATTGAATTTCAAGCTGAACATCGCCGGCCACATTTTTCAAGACCATTAATGTAAATTTACTGTAAATAGCTGGGTCAATATTTACTTTGTTTTCGTTCCACAATGCACCACCCGACCATGGGCGACCACCATCGTCTGACGCTGCTTTGGTTCGCATCATCGAAACGCAGGTTGATGTAGTATTTATTCCGTCAGTTTTCGGATTCACATACCCATTATTAACTGTTCCGGCCAACGAAGCCCATGTTGGAGATACCGTTTCTCCGTTGTAAATTACCAGTATCGGTTTGGGTTTTTCTCCCAAAATAACTTTAGCTTCATAAGTGAATACCGAACCCAAATAGTTGAGGGTAAATGTAACAGGGTTAGTAAAATTAATAGATGAACCTGATGCAGGTGTTAAAGTTGCACCATTAGTATACTCTAAAACCGGATTTAAAGATGTTACATCTGTACCAACAGGTAAATAAATAACGATTTTTTTGGTCACATCATCAATATCACCTTCTACCGAACCAATTTTAAATTTTGTTATTTTGGCTCGGGCAACATCCACCGAAACAGTATATTTCTGATATAAATCCTTATTTGTCACCGTATAAGTTACTGAGAGCAAATTGCCCTTATTATCAGCAAAATCAACTGCCTCACCATTATTTGGGGTAACTTCTGCTCCATCTGCAAGGCCTACAACAGGCGACAAACCTGTTAGTGCTGATCCTGCAGGTAAAATAACCGAAATGGTGGAATTATCTGCATTGATTGTGCCTTCTACGCCATTGATAGTGAAAGAGTGAATATCCACATCTCCCGTTGTATCTAAAACGCTTTTAATTTCATCGACACATGAATTAAATGTGATTACCGGTATCAGTATGAGCAGGATATAATATATAACTTTCTTCATTTTATTCTGTTTTAAAATCCGTAATTCTGTTGATAAATACCTTTACTGAAATTAATTTGCTGAATAGGAATTGGCACATATTCATTTTTGTTTTTGGTGAACTGAGCTCCCTGAAAGAATGTATGTGTTGGTGCCTGATTCAGATAATATGCATTCAGAACCGAATCGGCAATTCCCCAGCGTACCAAATCGAAGAAACGACTGCCTTCCATGGCAAATTCCAAACGACGCTCCCATCGCAATGCCTTACGTGCATAATCCTGCGTCCAGGTACAATTTACACCATCCTGATAAGTTTGAATATTAATTTTAGAAACAGCAAATCCAATTAGTCCGGTGCTTACTTTGGCACGATTTCGGACCTGATTAATCAGCGGCAATGCATCAGCATATTTTCCCGATTCAATAAGTGCTTCGGCACGCATCAGTATCACATCAGCAAAACGTATGACAATATTATTCTTTGTGTTCGCAAACCACGGACCGGTCTTTACATAATACTCACTTGCCGGATCCACATTTTCCTTGAGTGAAGAATAATAACCGTACATACCCGGATTACGTGACTGATTTCGCTCAAAATTTACATTCGTATATTTGTATGGTTTGCCGGGAATAGCAACCGTATGAAACAAACGCGGATCGGTTTTATCAGTTGTTTCAGCGTAATCCGTTGTACTGAATGCATCAAACTGCGGTAATCCGTTTGTTGTTTTGAATGCATTAACCAAATCCTGACTTGGTTTATTGAAATCGCCACCCGGAGTCGGTGTTGTGAGTGCATTACCCATGTTCAATCGACCGTAAGTTGTTCCATCATCTGTAGAATATTGCACTGCAAAAAGACATTCGGGACCGTTTTCGTATTCACCGGGAAGAAAATTATACGCAAAATCATTCTCCAAACGGTAAGGCGAAGTCATAACATAAGCCGTAAGATCGAGTACTTTTTGCAAATCGCCTGCATCAACCGAAATCACATTATGCATTTCGTCCTGACGATAAGCTTTATACAGATAGACTTTAGCCAGATAAGCAGCCGCTGCATATTTATTGGCACGTCCCACTTCGGTCTGACTTGTTGGCAGATTATCGTATGCATACTGGAAATCATCTGCAATTTTTTGCCAGAGTTCATCATTTGTATATTTCACGTTCGATACATTGGCAATATCTTCAGCCGACATTGTTTCGTCGATGTAAGGAACCATTTTGAAAACTATTTTCTGAATAAAATGCATGTGTCCGCGAAGGAAACGCATTTCAGCCATACGTATTTTCTTATTCGGCATATCTTCTTCGCTAACGTTATTTAATAAACGCAAAGCAAAATTTGCACGTGAAATAGCCACATAATTCCGATACCAGAACACATCAGTATACCAGGTTTCATTACCGATAGAAGGTGACGAAATTTCCAGAAAGTGAAGAAAATCACCATCATTCTGGTCATTACCGCCTTTATATGCATCGTCCGACCGCACATTACCGTAATTCCATAAACTCAGCGGTCTGTTTATTTCATCGTTTCCAATAGCTGCGTAAGCCGAAACCACCTCGTTTTCGATTTGTTTAACTCCTGTTAGGTTATCTTCCGTAAGTATTCCGTACGAAGGAACTTCCAAAAAATCCTGACACGAATAGAACGTGAAAACTGACATGAATGTCAATAGGATTGTATTTAATTTTTTCATTTTTGAATTGTATTATTTAAAGTGAAATTAAAAACCAACATTTAAACCTACTGTGAATGTAGTCGAAACAGGATACCCTAAATTTGGATTTTCAGGATCGAGACCGGTAAAGTTCTTACTTTTTAACGTCATCAGATTTTGTCCACTTACATAAAAGCGTGTTTTATCCAGTTTGATTTTTCGGCTAATGCTTGCCGGAAGTGTATAGCCCAACTGTAGATTGCGCAACTTCAGGTACGAACCTGATTCGATATAGTAGGATGAAAAACGTTTTTCGTTATTCAAATCGCTGAACGAAAGTGCCGGAATATTGGAAGTTGTATTTGTTGGCGACCATGCATCCAACACGCGGGTTCCTTTGTTCGAGCCCAACTCATCCACTGCCCAGAAATCGGTAAATCGTTTCACGGTGTTATTAATTTCGTTTCCTGCTATTCCCTGAAAGAAGGCTGTCAGATCGAATCCCTGATATTCCAGCACGATATTAAATCCGTACTCCACATCCGGATGCGGATTCCCAAGCCAGGTTCTGTCTTTTTCATCAATCACCTGATCTTCGTTCATATCTTTGTATCGAATACGGCCAATTCCTTTTCCGGTTTGAGCTGCATAATTATCCACTTCTTCCTGCGTTTGAAATAATCCATCAGCAACATAGCCATAATACGAATTAATCGGTTTGCCCAAAATATTATCGGTAGTTCCGTTTCCGCCATAATTATTTACTACACTCTCAGGCAGTTTCGTAATTTTATTCCGATAACCCGATACATTGCCGGTCAAATCATATTCCAGTCCGAAAGAAGTTTTACCTCTGTAACCCAGTGTAAATTCAATTCCCTGATTTTGCATCGAAGCTCCGTTTACCCAATGGTCGCCGCCTTCTCCAATGGCTCCGAGGTAAGGTGGTCTCACCAGAATATTATCGGTCTGTTTGAAATACCACTCCAAACTTCCGTATAAACTCTGATCGAAGAATCCGAAATCAAGTCCAACATTCGTTTGCGTCGTGGTTTCCCATTTAATGGCATCGTTAGCTTGCTGAATGGATTGATAACCCGAAGGCAACATACCCGTATCTTCGCCACTAATATCATAGGCAGTGCCGGTATTAATTCCCGCGCCGGTTTCGCCAATATAATTGGCAATAATAAGCGTACGATTGGCAAAGTTATCAATCTCCTGATTACCTGTTTGTCCCCAACCAACACGAAGTTTCAAATCGGAAACCACATCTTTAGCATTTTCCATGAAACTTTCCTGATTGATGCGCCAACCGGCTGAAAATGCGGGGAAAGTGGCAAAACGATTTTGTTTCCCAAAACGGGAAGATCCATCGCGACGAACGGTTACTGAAGCCAGGTATTTTTCATCGAAAGTATAATCTACTTTACCAAACAAAGACAATAGTGAATATCCGGTGGCACTACCTGTAGTGTACATTTCGCCAACTCCGGCCGAAGGCCACATATAATTCGGGTCTTCCAGTTCGTAAGTTCTTCTTTCGGCTGAGAAATTCATATCGCTTTGTTTCATAGCTTCTGTACCAGCCAGTAAACTGAACTGATGGCGGTCGATTTTAAAATCGTAGGTTGCCGTATTTGTCCAGTTCCATTTCAACGAATGACTTTGAATCATTTTGGACGAAGTGAGATCAGAACCCAAACGTCCTCCAAAACTATAGGTAAGCACGCGTTGATAATAATTGGAATAATCTACTCCAAAACTGCTTTTGATATGGAGATTTTTAACTGGTTGAATATCAATAAAAGTATTACCAAAAGTACGCCAGTAGCTGTAAGGATTATCTTTATTGGCATCCAGAATTCGTGCAGGATTATCTCTGTCGCGCATTCCCGATGTCACACTTCCCCATTCTCCATCAATAGTTTTTACAGGCATAATGGGTAAAGCCAGGATTGACAAATCGAGTACTCCCCCGGGAGCCTGAAGCTCAGCAGTATGATTGATGGTAAAATTTTCACCAGTAGTAATCATATCGCCCAGCAACTTGTACGACGAATTCATACGGGCTGAAATACGGTTAAAGTACGATTCTTTGATGGTTCCCTGATTGTCGTAATAACCAAGCGAGAAAAAACTATTGGCTTTATCAGTTCCGCTACTCACCGACAAATTGTACGATTGTGCCAATCCCGGACGGGTAATCTCACTAAACCAATCGGTATTTGACGATAACATGGTATTCGTTCCATCGCGGGCATCAATGAATTTCGGAACACGAATTCCATTTAACACTGCATTTCCATTGTCATCGTAACTATAATCGTACATGTAACCAATCTGATTGGTATTCGGATCAACTCCGCTGTTGATCATGGCCTGCCATTGCGCTTCACCAAATTGTTTGGTATTGAGCATATCAATCACTTTACCGTAACGGGCAGTGGTTACATAACTGTCGAAATTCACGCGGGTCTTACCTTCTTTTCCTTTTTTGGTGGTGATAATTATAACACCATTACCGGCACGCGAACCATAGATACTGGCAGCTGAAGCATCACGTAGCACCTGAATGCTTTCAATATCAGCGGAGTTTAGTTCGTGCATTCCGCCTTTGGTGGGAACTCCATCGATAATATACAACGGGTCGTTGTTATTCAGTGTACCAATACCGCGGATTCTGACGGTAGAAGCACCGCTCGGATTTCCATTTGTAGTTACATTTACACCAGGAATGCGTCCCTGAAGAGCTTTAATAGGATTATTTTCACCCTGTTTCATCATTTCGCCAACATTCACTACCGAAATTGCACCGGTCAGGTCGGCTTTTTTCTGCGAAGTGTAACCGGTAACCACAACCTGCTCGAGCATTTTGGCATCCGACTCCATCACCAAATTTACAGTTGTTTTATTTTTAACGGCTACTTCTGTTTTTTTCATTCCTACCATCGAGAATACCAAAACAGGGTTATCAGTGGTTGATTTAATAAAATACCTTCCATCAACATCGGTAGTAGTTCCATTGGTTGTACCTTTTACTATTACGGTGACACCTATTAACGGCTGTCCATCGTCAGCAGAAGTTACAAGCCCGCCAATGCCGGTATTCTGTGCAAACAACACTAATGTTGTCATTGCAAAAAATGCAGTCAACACTAATCGTCTGAAAAGATTCTTTTGTTCTTTAAAAGTCATGATACTAAATTTAAGTTTGAATTAGTTTGTCAGATAGATTTAATTTCTGATAATTTTTGATGTTCGAACACGGTGCAAAATTATATTCGAAAGTAAGAATCTTCTGTCAATTTTGTTGCATCATCGTGTAAATTTGATACAGTATTCAATTATTTTCTATGCTAACAATTACTGGAAATATAATCCGATACGCTGAAATACAAATTAAAAAACAGGCTTGCTCTCGCTAACTATCAATTGTATTTACAAAGCAATGTTCCACCATATAATTTAGTAAGCATAACGTATTGTAAATTATTATTATTAGTTTTGCATCGAAAGTAATAATCTTAATGATACAGAGTCTTATTAATAATAAAATTATCTCTTTGCCTGAAAAATTTAACATTATGCTTTTCAGGACAATCAGCAGAACGGCATTTCGTAAAATATTTATATTAATAATCTTAGCTCTGTTTCTGATAGACAGCAAGGCAATACAACAGCAGTATTACGCTTTCAACAATATTGATGGTGTGACAAAAAAGCTATGCGTAAGAGGTATAGTTCAATCGCCCGATGGAATGATTTGGTTGGCTGCCGAAAGTGGCTTGTATAGCTATGATGGTTATCACCTGATAAAAAGGGCAGTAGAGGAATCCGCAATTGACAGTATTGATACCGGAAGTTTCAACTGTCTCTTTGCTGAAGATGATAGCCTGCTAATTGGCTGCAACAAAGGCGTACTGAGTTTCAACCTGAATACTTACACTTTCCGTTTATTGTCCTATGCCAATGATGAAATGGTTAAAGATATCACTCGAACAGCCTCAACCCTCTGGGTGGCAACAGGTAAAGCCATTTACAAAAACGGGATAAAACTGGAACCATGTCCGGAAAATATTGTTTCGATGTACAGCGATGAGACCTACCTGTATATTGGTACTGATAATGCGGTGTACAGTTATTCATTGAAAAACAAGCAATTGGGAAAAATCGCCGAGTGTATATCGTATGCCACCTGTTTTCTCTCCGATAAGCAGCAAGACCTACTGTGGTTAGGTACAGCTTCTAATATTACAGCCTGGAGTAATCAAGCCAGGAAAAAATTATTCAGTATCGCTATGCCTGTGGCAAAATCACTTTGTGCCGATATGTGGGGCAATGTACTTGTTGGCACTGACAACGGACTTTATATCGTAGGGAAGGATCAGCAGGTGAGAATTGTCAGACACGATGCAAGGCGTGAGAATTCGCTTGCAGGAGATGCCGTCTGGAGTATTTTCAAGGATCGGAGCAATAATATCTGGATAGGCACAAACAGCGGTGTTTCAATATTGCCGGACGACAGATTGATGACCACTTATTACTTACCGGCTATCACCGGCGAAGGAACTGGAAACCAGTTTTTCTGTACGTACAGCGATTCCAAAGGACGTCAATGGCTTGGTGGTGCGAATGGCTTGTTATGCATTGAGCAGCTTGGGAGAGAAAAACAGACGTTCAAATGGTACCGAATGAATGATGACCTATATCCTTTGCCTCATAATCGTGTAAGGAATATCTTTGAGGATAGGATAGGACATATTTATATAGGTGGTGATATGGGTTTAATGCTTTACGATGAAGTATCAAGTCAGTTTCAGCGATTTAAAATTAACGAAGATCCTTATAACTGGGTGTATGGAATCCGGGAGACAGGTAATAAAGATCTTTTAATTACTACATTCACCGCTACATACATTGCAACGATTGATATGGCTTCGCATACTGTCATTGTGAATAAAACAATGCAACGCGAAAATCTCTCTATGAAATCGGAAAGAGAGAAACTGCTTCTCGAAAAATACGGTTTAGAAGAAAATTACCTCTCGGCATACTACGATGGGAGAAATGGAGTGGTTCTACTAGGTGGAACAGATCGTTTTTCTATACTGAATACAAAGAATCTCAACAAGATTGACACAAAGAGAAGCCTGGTAATAACTGATATTATAATCAATGACAAATGGTATGTGTGTCACAGCAATATTCTGCAAAACCGGTTATCACTAAATCCCGAGGATAAAATGGTTGAAATCCTGTTTTCAGATTTCAATTATTCTGGAGAACTTTTCCACAATTATCAGTACCGTGTCGATGATGGAGATTGGGTTCCGGTACATTCCCACTTCAACTCTATTATCCTTACAAATCTAAATCCAGGAACTTATAAACTCTCAATCCGGTCAGCCAAAATTACAGAAGAAGCTATAGTGTTTGAACTAACTGTCAATGCTCCATGGTATGCCACAACACTTGCAAAAGCCGTTTACCTGTTGTTGCTCATCGGTTTGATCTATGGAATTTACTTTAACATACGGCAACGCATACGGATAAAGAAAGAACGCGAAGAACATCAAGCAATTCTCTTCAAAGTAAAACAAAAGGAAAAGGAACTGCTCAGTGACAACGAATACCTAGCTACTCAGTTGAGGTTGCAACTGCTAGCAAAGGCCGGTGAAGATGGTGTATTGTCGCAAGACGAAAAGTTTTTATTGAAGATAACCAAGCTGATTGAAGACAATTTATCCGACCCTGAACTCAATGTCAACACGCTCAGTACACTGAGTGGTATCAGCAGTAAGCAATTATACCGTAAGATAAAGTCCATGACAGGCATGACAACCGTTTCATACATACGTGACCAACGTCTGAAAAAGGCAGCTTCACTGTTGGCTAAAGGTACGTTCACTGTTTCAGAAGTGATGTATATGGTTGGGTTTTCTAATCCAAGTTACTTTACCCGTTGTTTCACAGAGGAGTATAAAACAGCTCCTTCCGAATATAAGATATGATAATCCGAAAGAGCTGCAACAACAAGCTCATTAATCAGACAGAAACTCTTTTACAAAAAGATTGGATATTTCACGTTCGTTTGGCTTAAATCCATGGCCGGCACCGGGTATAACTCCGAGATGTGCTTGCTCATATTGTTTCATCGCTTTTTCAGAGTAACTCAATGGGACTACCGCATCTTTTGAGCCATGGACAATCTGTACAGGCCCTTTATAGTTAGTAATAGTCTTGTAAACATCTATATTTCGAAGTTGTTCGAAAAACCGGCGCCCTAAAGGAACATTCCATAACTTTGTAACATCAGGAATGTCTTTGATGTTTGGATAACGCTGGTTCCAATTGTCGGGAATGCATAGAGCCGGATAAATTAGTATTAGTCGGCTAACTTGCTCCTTTAAATCAGCAGCGGCTAGAGCAGAAATAAATCCTCCCTGACTTTCACCAATAAGCACAATCTTATTCTTATCTACATTCGGTTGTTGTTGAAAATAGTGTACTATTGCTTTGAGATCTTCTTTCTGGTCAATGACGGACATGTTTATTGTATTGTTATCACTTCTACTATTTACAGATCCACAGGGATAATCAAAAGTATATACCATATATCCAAGTTCGTTGAGCGTTTTGAAATAATCGCGGCCAAAATGATGCGTACCATTAAAGCCATGGCTAATGATAGCCACACCCTTCTTATCTTTAGATGTTGGTTCGCTAACTATTCCATAAATTTTTCTTGAATTGTTAGTTATCCAGAGTTCACTGACAGTATTACCATTTCCGAAATTTTTTTGTTTCATGGTCCAGCCAGGAAAAGCACCGAGGTCTGATTCGAGGAATACGTTCTTTTGCTGAGTTCTGCCTTTCAGTTGCCAGTCGAGCCATGCCAATACCATTCTTCCAAAATCGCCACCACCTTTTTCTTTATAGGTACCACCATGTCCGGCCTTAGACATATCACCATAGGCTACAGGTACTTTTGAGATGCGGTCGAAATCAAGTTGAGCATTTCTGTATGCAACATCCCATTCGCCTCCGGTGAGGTAGAGAATCGGACCATGCAACACGTCAAGCGAACCTTTATTCGCCCCGGCCATCTCCATATCGCCCATACCGGCATTCAGTATAAGATATGTTTTCAGCCGGGGTTCAGTGGAATTGCTCAGTACCTGAGCTCCCCCGCATGAATGTCCTGCTGCTGCCATTTTTGTAGTATCCACGCAATCGTAGTAATCGCTGTTCTTATCCTTTACCTGCCTGCATATCCAATTTATAGCATCAGCCATCATGGTTGAAGGAGTATGTACCTCCTTACGATCGCCATACACCAACTGTATTTCGCCTATGGCAATTACGATATATCCCTGCGATGCAATCTCCGTTAGCATGCGTTCGTAACCCACCGAGGTATCCATACATCCGCCATTACCCCAAATGATTACAGGCAACTTCTTCTCACGTGTTGAAGCCCAATAAAGATTTTTCGGGCGATAAACCACATACTGCGGCAGAGACTTTTCGCTCACAGCAATGGCCTTAAACAATCCACTTCCTCCTTCGTCAATCTCTTTCTGCTTTGTGATCTGACTGTTTCCGTTCTGCGGGAAGGTTGACGAAACTGTCATCAAGAACGTTAATATAATCTGAAACTTTGTCATAAACGTCAATTATTAAAGCTTTATCTTAATATCTTAGTTGTCTCGGTATAACCATCGAATGTTTTACGAACGATGTACATTCCCTTTTGTGGATTATCTGTTTTTTGCCCATTAGTAGTAAAGTATTCAATTTTCGAAGCAATCGCATCTGACTGAAGTACATTGTCCACAGCATTCGGCTCATCGAGTTCGCCTGTTTTTACAAGTTTCACATCATCAATCCTGCACCAGGCAAGTGCAGCACCATCAGCCATAAAGCCTATCTCAACATTACCATTTTTTACAATCACATCAATTATCTCCACACTGTGCCATTGACTGTCGCTGTAAGGTATATCAGTTTTGTAAGTTACGTTGTCACTTAAAGCATACATATACAAGGTATTGAACACACTTCCACTTTTCACTTTGGCAGACAGTTTGTATTTACCGTCCGTGAGTGGAACGTAAGTCGTTGATGAAATTTTTTGAAAAATCTTTCGTGTATAATCAACCGAATCCATAATGTTCAGGCATTTGTTTCCAATGACGGTGGCGCGGTCGGTGCTGGAATTAGAGGCATTCAGCACCGGGGAATGAGCGCCACCCACGGCAATAGTATTTCCTTTGCTGACAACGAAGCTCCACCCACTCAGGTAGGTTTGCACAGGTTTGTTTGAACTTGGAATATTCACCCTGTCGGCATCAAAACTGCCATTCAGGACGTAATTATTATCCTTACCTACTGACCACTCGCCGGTTTCAGCATTCAGACTCCACTGGCTCAAAGAATTGAAATAGGGAGCATTGTTGACAAATGAAATGGGGCACCACTGGTTATATCCGTTACCATTACCGGCAAAATCAGACCATCTATCGCCACAGTAAACCACAGTTTCTTCCTTAGTACCTTTTACTGTATAGAAGAATCCTGTTTGTGTCACATGTCCGAAGTCGTTGACTGCACCAGGCATTTTTACCATGCTGTTAGTCGGGGTATACGGACCGTATATACTGTTGGATTCAAGGTAATAAACGTTGGATGCGTTCCATCCATAGAGGTCGGAAGCGCAAATATAGTATTTCCCTTTATACTTGAACATACAGTTACCCTCGCGACCTGATCCGGTGTAAACCTGATTGCAATCCAGCAGGGTTATAATGCCATCCTTAAGACCAATTTCAGAGAGGTAAATCTTTGAACGTCCACTGCCATACGAATATACAAGGTAAGACTTTCCGTTATCATCTGTGAAAACAGTCTGGTCACCTGTGTTGGGAGTTCCTATCATTGATGTCATATCTATAGTACTTTGTTTCTGAAACAGTCCTGTAGGTGTAGCGCATGTAGCAATTAGTACATTGTTGTTGTATTGGACCACCAGGGCATATTTCTTAGCATCAGCAATGTATGCCACACCGAGGCGCCCCAGCCAATAGGCTCCTGTCAGCGAAGAGGATGTCATTACATCACTAACAAATGTCCAGTTTACCAGATCGTCGGATTTATAGCAGGTAACAGATTTAAAGCCAGTATCGCTGTTCTTTCCTGTTGGACTGGCAAGGTAAGTCTCTGCTCCGGAATAATGCACACCATACCAGTAATAATGTTCGATACCTGTTGCCGGATCAGGGAATCGGAATATCCCGCCACCCTGGCTGTAAATAGGAGTTCTTGTAGTTGTATACCAGAATACATCATTAGTGATGGTGTTTGAACTTGTCTGCGCTTTCAGAAGTGTGAAAACAAGTAGTGCTATCACAATAAGAAATGTTTTTTTCATTATGAATAGTTTTTTAAAGTTAGTATATTTAATTCAAATGTTCGATAATCCAATCCAATTGCAGTCGGTTGGTGGTGTCAGAAGTCCAATGTTCATTGATAGGGGTAACCAACTTCTCTTTTTCGCATTTCAGTGTATTCCAAACAGCATAACTAGTAGTGGGAGGACAAGTATTGTCATTATACCCCCATGTCATAAATGTTTTTGCCTTGACATATTTTGCAAAATTGACAACATCAAAGTAGGGTATTGTTTGCAGATTAGCTTCAGTAAGTAGTTGTTCCTTTTCAGAGAAGTGTGGAAATCCACTTACTCCCCCTATTTTTGCTCGTGCCATATCAGCAAGAGCAGGATGGTTTACTACACACTGAGTAACGCGATTGTCAAGTCCGGCAGTAACGATGGCCAGTCCACCTCCCTGACTTCCTCCTTGTACTATAACATTTTTCCCATCCCATTCTGGGAGTGAAGTAAGGAAATCAATGCACTTTACAAGTCCCAGATATACATGCTTCATATAATAGTGCTCCTTGTTGTCAAGACCTTGATAGAGGTATCCTTTTACACGACCATCGAAAGCAGAACGAATATCTTCATAAACCTCTTCGGGATAGGTCGGATTGATTCCATGAATTTCTACCACAAAGCGGATACAACCCTTTTCAGTATAATAGTTCTTGCTTAGCGGATCGCGGTTTGCTTTGATACCTGCACCTGGCGGACAAAGTACAACCGGATGTTGAGCTTTTTGCATAAGTTTAGGACAAAGCAGAAATCCATAAAAGGCCTGTTGTACCTCACTTACTTCCAGTTTCACAAGGTAGCAGTCAACATTTTCTGTACAATAAAGCTTATACAGTTCTTTGGAATATTTTAGAGGCTTTTTACAATTTTCTGCAATATTCTTATTCCACCATTCTTTAAAGTCCGAAGGCTCCTGAGTGTAAGTAACTATTTTCTCTGGTGAGAATCCAATTTTTACATGATGTTCATAAGTCGTTCCAAATAATTTCAACTTGAGTTGTATATCGCGAAATCCGGGCACTTTACTTGTCCCTGCGTTTATTGTTGCTTTGCCATCTTTCATTGTCACCATCCCTCTTGTATCTGAAATGCATAACTCATTTGCTATTTCATATTCAATTGTGCCATCCTGAGGTATACCATACTTTAGAAACATAACATCGATGGTTGCTTTCTCACCTGTCTTATATAGCCAATCTGAATGATCAGGAACGGCATACCACAGGTAGTCACTTTTGTAAGGATAATTCTCAGTATATGAGTTGACAATTATTCCAATTGAAAACATAATGAATAAGAGAAGTTGTTTTTTATTCATTTAAAAATAAGTTTTTTATGCTGCAAGATATTACATTATAATAACATCTTCTTTCACTAAATGATTCATAAGTAATAATTTCACACCAATGTCCATTTTGTACAGCAATATGTCTAATATAAGTCATTAAAAATATTTTTTTAACTAATAAATGAACATATATTTCTATTCCACAAGATATTTACATTGATCCCATTTAACAAAGACTTTTAAAAATCAATCAATATAATTTATTATATTACACTTTACATTATGGAAAGAGCAAATCACCTCAACCTGAAAATCATCAACTTGAGGTGATATTGACAGTACTCCTTATGGATATTTAGAGAGGTTTATTTAATTACTTCAATATCCAAACCTACATCATTCGCAGGACTTTAGTACTTCCTGTGTCGCCAATGCTTTAATTTCAGAATCTCTTGTTAAGAGCTCTGTTAGATTGGATTCTCATCGGAATTGGCCACAACCAATAATATCCGACAGCTCCAGTGTAAGTCCAACTAGTAGTATTTTCGGGTTCGTAACCGGGGTTCGTAATTTTCGATTTGTAATCAAGTTTTGCAATAATAATGCAGCAACTTATTGCCAGCATTATTAAAAAATCAGAATTTATTTCATGATAATAATAATTTAAAAACGATAATTTTTTAGTTGAGAGTCACGTTATATAAATAGAGAAACTAATAAGTATAAACTGTCATTTTTGTTGCATCATCGTGTAATTTTGATACAAACAATTTTTTTTATAATCTTTAAAATAAATTCCTTTTGTTGATAAGATTTAAAGCAATATCAATATAATTTTTTGCACAACCTTATTATAATAAAAATCGTTATAGATAAAAAATGTAAATATTAAAATGGCAGTAAGATTTTTAGCGCTTCTTCGAGGCATCAACATTGGAGGTAATAATATTATTAAAATGGACAACTTGAAAAGTTGCTTCTTAGAGATGGGATTTAGCAATTTAACAACTTACATTCAGAGCGGGAATGTGCTTTTTGATAGTACAATTACTGATTTAGATGTAATGGTTTCGAAGATTGAAAGGGCGTTATCCGATCGTTTCCACTACAACTCGAAAGTTGTTGTAATTTCACAAACTAAATTAATTGAAATAGTTAATAACGCGCCCGAAGGTTTTGGTTCTGCACCTGAAGAATATCGCTACGATGTGATTTTTTTAAAAGCACACATTATTGCCGAAGAAGTATTACGGCAAATCAAAACCAAAGAAGGTGTTGACTTTGTAACCGCAGGCAATGGCGTTCTTTATTTCTCGAGGTTTAATGAAAAATCATCGCAAAGTCAAATGACAAAAATGATTGGAACACCCGTTTATAAAGAAATGACTATACGCAACTGGAATACTACCAGCAAACTTTGTGGATTGTGAAGTAAATTTTTATCACTATTCGCCCTTATAAATGGCAGGGCTGTTAAGTTCTATTAATTATATATAAGAGTTCTTTGACATTATAATTTGCAAAAATCTCAGTAGCTTGTTTGATTGATTTATTTTCGGTTTTTAAGATATTGAAAACAAAATCTCTCAGTAAAGCAAGAATAGAGGCGCCCTGCTTATTTTTGGTACATCTTGAATCCTCCAACGTTATAACATCTTTGGTATAATGTAGTTTATTCTCAATGTGCCAATGTGAGCGTATTCCTTGAGCAATATATTGAGCATCGGTTGTTTGTAAATCCGAGACATAAATGCTTTCTGTTTTGTGTTCTTTGCTCTTGGAAAGAAAGTTTCGACAAACAAAAGCAATTGTCTGGATACTCTCCCAACCTTCTGCTAAATTATTCTCTGGCACATAAAGGTAAGTTTCTCTGATTTCAAGCCGACCTCTTTGTAAAGCTTCTTCTTTATGATAACCAATTGGCTCATTCAGAACTATTGTATCTTCAAGTGCGGCTTTGAGTTTTGGTTGATTCCCTTTTACTTTGACCAGGTAATGATTTCCCTTGTCTACGATTTTTCTTAGAGTTTTTTTTACAATGCAAGGCATCTAACGTAAAAGTAACGCCTTTCAAATCTAAGACTTCAAGCAGTTCCTCTACGGTTTTGCCCTCGTAATCTTTCTTGTTTTCCAGTCTTTCAATGTGTAATACTTGTTCGCGTTTACTGCTAAATAAACTTACAAGAGAAACAAAGTTCTGAAATTCATTGGAACAATCATTCACTGTTGAACGAATACTTTTGCCATCAATACTTATCCATTCACCCTCTTCTATTTGGACATAATCCTTTGTCCATTGATGAAATGCTTTCTGGATGGAGACAAAATCTGTAGAGAGAATAAAAGCACGAATGCTGACATGAGATGGTACTTTGTTGTTTCTAAAACCAAAATGTTCTATTAGAACTGATTCATTCAACTTACAAAAACGTCCAATCTCACGGTAACCATAACGACCTCTTAGTATTCCCATGAGGATTATCAATAAAATGGCTACACTGCCATAGCGTTGACCCTGCTTGCGACGAGGATCTTCAATTGTTGATAAACATTCGACTAAACTCATACCGTTTTTTTGCAAAGATAATAATTTCAAAGAACTTTTTAGAACTTAACAGCCCTGCTTATAAATGGGAGTTTAATGTGCAAAATTTAATACATTGTAATAATCTGAAATAGAATACAATATATAGTCGATCCTTAAAAAGCCCATAAACATAAGATTATCAGTAAAATAAATCTTAA
>CAYONE010000038.1:23953-37813 GCA_964405245.1 uncultured Paludibacter sp. | reverse complement strand
TCAACGAAGAAACGTTCAAAAGTCTGACGACGTTTTGAAGTTTCTACGACGTTTTAAAGTTTATCTCTTTCCACTCAAACTTACACTGTAAGCGGGGTTCAGGCCGCCTCCAGATATTGTTAACGTTCCTGTATGTGTGCCGCTTGATGTGGGTGTGTAAGATACGGAAATTTCATATCCTGTGTTTGCCTGCATCAATGAAATGGTAGCCGTAGAAGTGCTATACATAGCACCTGTAACCGTTACAGTCAAATCGCCGGTAATATCCGCGGTTTTTACCTGCAGAGTTTTGGTGGCAGTGGTGCTTACCGTTCCAAAATCGAGTGTGCTGCCGTTTGATCTTTGCATACCGGCTTCAATTTTTCCTGTTACTGTACCTTGTCCCACGCCCCAAATCTGATATACATACTCAGGATGGTCAATAAAGGGATTGCGGTTTCCCTGAATGGCGTAAACCGCATCGTTTCTTTCAATTTCTTTTTGCGATACAGGATCGGCAATATGCCATTCGCCAAGCAAATTCAGAAACCATGTTTCAAAAACCGGAAAGGCGTTGTTTTGCAAAGCAGCGTTGGCTTCCGTAGAATTTGAATACCATGAAGAAATTACATTTTCGTAGCGTGTAGCCATATAAAAATAAGTACGTGCAAAATCGCCCTTGTACTCGTCAATGGGTTCAAAAACTTTACCCGTGTAGCCCGGGTACGTACATGAGCCTACTTTGCTGCCATTCAGCGAAGTCCAGTCGGCCGAACCAACAACTCCGAGAGGGTAATTGCTTCTGCGATTGTTAACATATCCATCGGCAGGATAAACCTGAAAGAGGTCGGTGTACATGGGAGCGCCATCGCTGAACCAGCTTGCCGGAAAAGAGTGTTCGCGGTTATAGCAGTCGCCTTCTGAATCATAGGTACCGCACTGATCGCCACTGACAAATTGATATAAATAGGGTTCGGGAGTTGAACCGGGTATATCGCTGTACATATCCCATACATACACGCCGGCATTATTCACGTCGTCGGTGGTTTTAAACGCATTCCATAAATCACCATAATCAAGCGATGTATGACCTTTAATAATATTAAATAATTGTGTTTTAAGCGCCTGACCTGTACCGGTGGCAGTGTTGTAATACCCTGTGGGAATGCCTGCAAAAACAGATGAAAAGCAGAAAACAATAAGAAGAAAAGTTGTAAACGCGAACTTCCGGGAATAGTAAAAAATCTTCATGAAACTAATTAGAATTTTTAAATTTATTTAATTTACAAACATAATGTATTTTAATGGAATAATAATACGGGATTTAATTAAATTAATATTAAAAAATGGCTAAGTAGCTAAGAAAAAATAGTACGCTATCCTGATGCTTCGGGAAAATGGATTTTAATTCCGATAAATCGGAATGATTTTAGTTACTTAACTTATTCTAATTTTGCTTGTAAGATAAAATTCATATATAATCCTTTTTTCTTAAATGTATTAAATCGGCTTTAATACCGTCAAGTCGGCATCTTCGATCTGCTATTCCGAAATGTCAGAATCGTGTATTACCGCCAAGACGGCACGTGCCTTTTGCGTTCGAATTTTTTAAATACTAATAGAATTATATAGGGCTTGCTGAAAAACTATTTACAACCACGAAGTGGTTAAATATGAACCAACGGTCAGCGAAGCTAATAACCCCGTACGAATTGCGGGGTTTGAAACAAACAGCAAATAAGAACCCTTAATGGGTTCAATAACACATAACTTGCATTTATTGAAGCTTTTAAGGGTTCTGTTCATCACTTGTTTCATATCCACCAGTTTACGCTGGTGGTTAGCCTCATTAAGTTCTTTCAGGACTTTGTTACTTGTTGAAAAACAGGATTAACGCATGGTTTATGTAGTTTTACCCTCTAAACACTTACACATAATCAAAATATATTAATTTTAAATTGCTGTTTTCTAATTACATAATTGTCTTTCAGCAGACCCTACATAAATTTGCGTTGAAAACGTTGAAAAATATACCCCTCGTTGCAAACGAGGGGTAGTATGAAACATCTTAACAGGGTTGGTAAACATCCTGACAGGTTTCAAAAATACCTGTCAGGTTTTACTGATTTTATTGACCTGTGTCCAGATAGAACCTATCCTCAATAAAGAAATTCCGCAATAAACCGAAGATGTTCGGAGTATGTTAATATATCTATATTTTAACCAGGGTGATCCCGTGATTATTATATCATGATATAAGCTTATAATGTATCCTGGGGCATATTTACTTTTTTGTACACTTTGAATTCAGTACTACGTTCGTGTCGAACATAAAATATTAATTTGATATTTTAACGAACTGCGCGTCGTTCATTAAATTTCACTAATGCATTTACAGGTACGGGCGGGTTTTTGTACCGGTGTTGGCATAATTTTGAGTAAAATACACGCCCAACTACCGGTTTCAGAATTTTTTTAACATGAATGATGCATTTTATCACCCTGTACTCTTTGTAATTAATATGTTCAACGCGTACGTAGTTATAAATTATAGTGTGTACAAATATCTCCGGCGTGTCGATGATATTGATTATCGATTGAATTCTGATATTCGGCGCAAGCTACTCTCGGATACATGCCTGAATTCTGATATCAGACACACATCCCTCTCGAGGATGTATCTAAAGCAACATGTAAATTCAATTTACTTATAATTTGAAACTTTTTTTACCCAAAAACCTCTCTCTGCTCCTCGTTTGGTATGAGGGGTTGTTGGTTTTAAACAAAAAATGCAAAGTACATGACAAAAAAAATAGAACGCAGACGGAGTATTCCGACGTGTCTTCTGCGTTCTATTTTTTTATATACTAATGGAATTAAATACAGTAGATTATTAAATCAATGATATTCAAATAAGTTACAAATTATTAAGACGTTAATCCTCAGTGTATCTTTGTTTCCTTAGTGCCTTAGTGGTAAAATCTTATTTAAAATAAAAATAAATATTGAATATTTAGGTAACAAATACATACAAAGTAAATAAATAATGTAACTTTACCACGAAAATGTTTACTTGTTGATATGACCAAGAAAGAGCAAATAGAGCAAACCGCTGCCGGGTTATTTATGAAACATGGTTTCAAAAAAATAACCGTAGAAGAAATTTGCAGTAAAGCGAAGGTAAGCCGCAAAACTTACTATACTTATTTTGATAATAAGAACGCACTCGTTTTGAATATTCTGGAGAAAATGACATCGGTAATGATTGGCGCTTATACTGATTTGATAAATGACGAATCGAAAAGTTTCTCCGAAAAAATCAGAAATCTGCTAAAAATGAAGTTCGAGGCAAATGCTGATTTTTCAATGGAATTTGTAAGCGATTTTTTTCATCCCGATGCAGGTGAATTACTTACTTTTTTTCAAAACCTTGTCAATAAATCCCTTCAGCTAACTAAAGATTTTTTTGTGGCAGCGCAGCAAAATGGCGAGATGAATCCTGCGCTCAATATCGATTTTGTGTTGTGGAATATGCAGAAACAAATGGAAATCTGCTCAACTCCCGAAGCTTTGTCAATGTTTGAGGATGCACAAAGTATGACCCGTCAGCTTTCGGAACTAATTATTTACGGAATTGTTCAACAAGAAAGATAAATGAAAAAAACAGTATTCATATTATTGATGCTGATTCTTGTGTATGGAACGAATGCTCAAACCGATAATAATGAATTCTCGGTTGGTGGTCAGCTTGTGGGTTGGGTAACCACGCAATTTGAAAATCCACTTTTAGTGCAACCGGGCGGAAGGTTTGTACCAGAACTGAAAGCAAAACTCTTTACCGGCGAACAAAGCTATTTCAATTTTGAAGCATCGCTGAATATCAATGGAAATGTAACCATTGAGGATTTTAAAAATACCGAGTTCGATGGTAAAATAAAGCCATACCGAGTTTGGGCGCGATATGCCAATGAAAATTTTGAAATTCGTGCGGGATTGCAAAAAATCAACTTCGGACAGGCAAAAATGTTCCGTCCGCTAATGTGGTTCGATGGCATGGACGTTCGCGATCCGCTGCAACTCACCGATGGAGTGTATGGCGTACTTGGAAAATACTTTTTTGAAAATAACGCGAATATCTGGATGTGGGGATTGCTTGGAAATAATCGCCGTAAAGGCTGGGAAATTTACGCTACTGAAAAATGGAAGCCTGAAATTGGCGGAAGAGTTGAGATTCCAGCCGGAAAGGGCGAATTGGCGCTCAGTTCTCATTTCCGATCTATTGAATTTCAAAATCCCGTTTTGTCATCCATAAAAATTGAAAATCTGAATGAGTCGCGCATTGGGATAGATGGAAAATGGGATTTGGGTGCGGGTTTATGGTTCGAAAGTTCAACTACAATTACCCAAAAAAACGATTTTCTGATTCCCCGTTTTCAGGAAATGCTGAATGTAGGCGTTGATTATACTTTTCTTTTGGGAAATGGTTTGGGAGTTACGGCTGAATATTTGTTTTTTCAGGTTGGCAACCGGTTTTTAACTGATGGGTTAAAAATGCATCTCGCCGGAGCAATATTAAATTATCCGTTAAGCATTACCGATAATATTTCAGCAATATTATTTGCATGCCCGGCCAGAAACTCTTTTTTAATTATGTTAGCTGGAACAAAACACTTGACAATTGGAGTTTTTATGTAATGACTTACATCAACCCGCAGGTTTCGGGATTTATCAATGTAATTATGACCGATAAAAATCTATTTGCGGGAAAAGGTGTACAGCTTATGTGCAGTTATAATTTTTAAACAACTCAGCTCCCCAACCCCCTAAAGGGGGCTACTGAAGTGCGAAGATTGTAGAAATAATCAGTATTTCTACTCGGCAAAAGTCCCCTTTAGGGAAACCAGCGGTCACGACCAAAGGGAGTAATTAGGGGCAAATAAAATAATATAAGCTAAATATGAACAACTACTTAGTAACAAATAACAGCTTTATATAGATTGTTTTTTCAAAATATTAAAATAATATGGATAACAAAACTTTAAATCCGGAAAATGCAAACGGTGCAACTATTGTTGAAGTTAAAAATCTTGTAAAGAAATTCCCTGTTGGTTCGGGATTTTTCACAGCTTTGAATGGGATTAATCTCACATTTTCCAAAGGTGAGTTTGTCGGACTTGTAGGTCCGAGTGGTTCGGGTAAAACTACTTTGCTGAACATTATCGGTTCGCTCGATGCGCCTACCGAAGGTGAAGTAGTAGTGCTTTCAAAATCGGTGGGCAAACTGACTCCACGTCAGGCTGCACGTTTACGTAAAGAGGAACTGGGATTTATATTTCAGAATTACAATTTATTACCGGTTTATACTGTTTTCGAAAATGTTGAATTTCCTTTGCTGCTGCTTAATTTGCCGGCTGGTGAACGAAAGAAAAGAGTTATGGAAGCGCTTGAATGGCTTGGATTGACCGAAAAAGTAAATTCCCGTCCCGCACAACTTTCGGGTGGTGAATGTCAGCGGGTGGCGATAGCGCGCGCTATGGTAAAAAAACCTTTATTGGTGCTTGCCGATGAGCCTACTGCTAATCTCGATTCGGCAAACTCGCACAATATTCTTCAAATGATGGTTAAACTGAACAAGGAACTTTCAACAGGTTTCCTTTTTGCCACGCACGACGAAAAAGTGATAGGCTACCTTAAACGCATTATAAAATTGCAGGATGGGAAAGTGGTGGAGGATGTTTTTAGTTTATAGTAAAAAGTTTATAGTAAAAAGTTTATAGTAAAAAGTTTATAGCTTATAGTGCAATATGTATTACGTTTGCTTTTTTTAAGAAAATAATGTGATATGAAATCCAATTCAAAAATAAAAAATAAATCAGGTAAAATTCCGATACTTGAAATGGGGCTTATGTTCCGAACTGCTTATCGCAGTCTTGTTGGTAATGGTCTGAAAACCTGGCTGAATGTTATAGCGCTTTCGGTTTCGTTTGTGCTTATAATTGCCATGCAGGGAATACTGAAAGGCTGGAGCACGCAGGCTGTGGACGACACCGTAAAATGGGAAATTGCCGATGGACAATATTGGCAGCAGAATTTTGATCCTTACGATCCGTTTTCGCTCGATTCCGGCACTGCGGTTATTCCGGAAATTTTCAAAACTGATATTGAAAACCGTTTGATTGAACCTGTCCTGATAACTCAGGGTAGCATTTATCCCAATGGACGAATGAAAGGAGTTATGCTCAAAGGCATCCGCCCGGACCAGAAAATGCTAAAAATCCCAACGAATTTGCTCATTGATGAGGATTTAACAAATAACAATGAAGGAATGATTCCGGTAATTTTAGGCGCGTTTATGGCTAAACAAACGGGACTGAAAAAAGATGATATTGTTACATTGCGGTGGCGGGATAAAAACGGTACTTTCGAAGCAACTGATGTTCAAATTGCGGGTATTTTTAAAGCACCTGTGCCTTCCGTTGATAATGGAATCCTTTGGTTGCCGTTAGACAGACTGCAAAAAATGACTATGCTCGAAAACAGCGCTAATATATTGGTAAAATCGCCTGAAGCAAAAATTCAGGATGTTCCGGAATGGAAATTCAATGATGTGGCTAAACTCACTGAATCGACCCGATTGATGGTTCAAACCAAAAGCGCAGGAACAAGCGTAATGTATTTTATTTTCCTGCTGCTTGCCATGCTTGCCATTTTCGATACGCAAACACTGTCGATTTTCCGTCGGCAGCGCGAAATCGGCACATTGGTGGCATTGGGAATGACGCGTACACAGGTAATGCTTCATTTTACCCTCGAAGGAACTTTTAATGCCATTCTTGCTTTTATTGCAGGCGCAATTTGGGGAACTCCGGTATTGTGGTATCTTGTAAATAAAGGCATTTCATTTAATATTGATGCAAGTGAAATGGGTGTGGCAATGTCGGATGTGATGTATGCTTCGGTTACGCCGGGATTAGTTTTCGGCACTATGGTTTTTATTTTGGTGGTTACGGCATTTGTTAGTTTTTTGCCGGCACGCAAAATTTCAAAAATGATACCAACCGAAGCCATTCGGGGGAAAGCGATATAAACCCCTAACCCCTAAAGGGGAATGATAATAGTATTTATTATTTAAAAATATTTGATTTATGATAAATAAAAAAAATATTGAAAACGAATCTCACTTCAACTCTCCTTTTGGGGTTTGGGGTAGTTTTCTTTTTAAAGGACTTGTGCGGGATAAGAGCCGCAGTTTGCTTCCGGTAATTGTTGTTACCATTGGTGTAATGATGACAGTATTTCTGCAAGCATATATGAATGGTGTGTTTGCCGACAGTCTCGAGGCTTCGGCAAAATTCATGTCCGGTCATGTTAAAGTTACCACATTGGCATATAAAAACAATCAGTCGCAGCTGCCTAACGATTATGCAATTACCGGTACAGGTACTTTGATGGAAAATCTGAAAAAGGAATTTCCTGATATGCATTGGGCTGAACGAATTCAATTCGGAGGTTTACTCGATGCGCCTGACACTGCCGGATTTACCCGTTCGCAGGGCAATGTTATGGGAATGGGCGTAAAACTTTTCGGTACCGAGGATGAAATCAGCCGTTTGGATTTGAAAACAAAACTTTTAAGCGGAAACTTTCCTTCCAAGCCGGGTGAGGTGCTAATTTCAAATCAACTTGCCGGAAAAATGAATCTTCAGCTTGGCGATAAAGTTACCCTGCTATCTAATACCATGTATGGCGATATGGGAATGTATAATTTTATAATCAGCGGCACAGTGCATTTTGGTACGGAATTACTCGACAAAGGTTTAGTTATTGCCGATATTGAAGATGTTCGTGCAGCGTTGAATATGGAAGAAGCTACAGGTGAAATCCTCGGATTTCTTGGCAGCGGATTTTATGAAAACAAAATTGCAAAATCGAAAGCCGATGAATTTAACAAAAAATATCTGAACGAAGAGGATAAATTTTCGTTGGTTATGTCGCCAATGAGTGAAGTGAGCGGAATGGATTTTCTGATTGTTTATGCTGAAAATGCGCAGTATATCGTAATTTTTATTTTCATTCTTGCCATGTCCATAGTACTTTGGAATGCAGGTTTGGTTGGCGGACTTCGCCGTTACGGTGAGTTTGGACTTCGACTTGCCATTGGCGAACGCAAAACAGAAATTTATCGATCATTGATTGGTGAATCGCTATTGGTGGGGGTTATCGGATCTCTGACAGGAACAGCTTTAGGTTTGCTATTCGCCTGGTTGATGCAGGAATACGGTATCAGCACCGAAGGAATGATGAAAAATGCCAATATGATGATGCCTACTACTTTTAAAGCGCTGATTAATTCCACAACTTTTTACATAGGGTTTGTTCCGGGAGTGATTTCAACAGTTGTTGGCGCTATGCTTGCAGGTGTGGGAATTTACAAACGGCAAACCGCAACGCTGTTTAAGGAATTGGAAAACTAACATCATTTACAATTTTATCATTTACAATTTACAATTTATGAAACATACAATGAAGCTTTTTAATACTAAAGCAATTAAAGATTACTTCCTTTTTAATTCCAATCTTAGCATGTTACCAATTCAAAGTTGGATAAAAAGTTGTTTTTTCTTAGTTATTTTTCTTTGTAATGCATTGTCAGCGCAGAATTTTCCTACGGGAAAAAGTATTCTTGATAAAATTGATGAAAATATGTCGTCGAAAACGCGGGTGATTACTTCTCGCATGGAAATAGAGTCGGCAAGGGGTGTAAGAACCATTGAGTCGAAATCGTGGATTGAAGGCGATAAAAAAGCATTTACTGAATATTTATCGCCTGCACGGGAAAAAGGTACTAAAATGCTGAAATTAGAAAATCAGCTTTGGATTTACTCACCTTCGGCCGATAGAGTTATGCAAATTTCCGGACATATGCTTCGTCAGTCTGTTATGGGAAGCGATATGTCGTATGAAGATATGCTGAACGACAGCCCTTTACTCGAGCGTTATAAAGCCGAAGTTACTTCCGAAGAAGTAATCGATGGACGTAAATGCTGGGTTGTTACACTTACCGCGATAAAAGAAGATGTAAATTATTATACCCAAAAATTGTGGGTGGATCAGGAAAGAAATATCCCGCTTAAAATGGATTTGTTTGCAAAAAGCGGTAAGTTACTGAAACGTACAACGCTCAGCAATGTTCAAAAAATACAGGGGCGTTGGTTTCCTATGGTAATGGTTTACAAGGATATGCTCAAAGATGGTAAAGGAACAAAAATGACAGTATTAAACATACAGTTTGATGCTGCTATACCGGCCGGAATTTTCAATAAAGCAAATTTGAAGTAAAAACAGCGTAAGACCGCTCAAAGCGGTCTTACGGATAAAAGCTATCCTGTTTCTATTTGTAAAACCCATCAGATCGCTTTAAGCGGTCGCACGGATTATCACGCTCGAGCGGTCAGACGGGTTAAGGGTTTCGGACGCTTTCATTCAAAATTAGTTTGCCATTACATTTTTTTCGAGGTAAGCAATTACTTCACCCTTTTGCACTATGTCGCCCTGACGTTTTTCCACGGCAACTAATCTTCCGGTGCAAAAGCTTCCGATTTGCTCAAGCCCGTAACGTGTTTGTAGCAAGCAAATTGTATCCGATTCTTTGAATAATTTACCGTGTGCCGGCTCCATTGAACGGTCAGTAAAATCAACTTCCCATAAAATTCTACCGGTTACAGGTGCTACTATTGGCTCAGCATGTGGATATTTCAGCAATCGAATATCAGGAATCTGTACTGAATTATTACTGTATTTTTCTTTGATAGCAGCTTCGAGTTCGGCGTTGAAGCGTTTTTTGGCTTCTCCCGATTTAAAATCGCGGTATTGTTTTTCGTGCATGGCAAATTCAAATAATTCTTCATCGTCCTGTCCGCGATCCCAGCCATTTTCAGCCATTTCTTTAATAAAATGGTCGAGTTCGTTCGGATAATTATCCTGCGGATTACCTTCGTAAAATTCAAAATTGTTCTTTTTGGCCATTTCTATAATTTCAATATCGAGTTTACCAGGGAGTTTACCGGCTTTGCCCAAAATCATATCCCATGAGTTGCGGTCTATCATTGTCCATCGAGGCTGACCTTTTAACATGAACATTACATTCATCAGCGCAATGTTTTTTACATATTGGCTGAATGGTGTTACCAATGGAGGATTGCCGAGTTTTGGCCAGATATATTTTACTTCGTCGAACAACATTACGAGCAGTTCATCAGTGCTGAGTTCTTTTTTGTTATTGCTTTTCAGGTACGAGTTGATTCCTGCATGAACTCCTTTCAGGTCTGACATTAGTGAACCCATCATACCGCCGGGAAGTCCGCAACCAACCAGTAGTGAAGTCATTAGTTTGTTGCGGTCGTCGATAAAATAACCCAGAAAGTCGTCGATAAAGCTTTGCGACAGTCTGCGTGCTTCCATATAAGCACTCATGTTGATTTCCGGAACTTTGAAGCCAGCATCTTTAAGCATTGCCTGTACCGAAATTACATCGGGATGCACCATTCCCCACGAAAGGGGTTCCATGGCTACATCGAGATAATCGACACCTGCTTTAGCTACCTCGAGCATGGAAGCCATCGAAAAGCCAGGGCCGGAGTGTCCGTGATATTGTATAATGATTTCAGGATGATTAGTTTTAATTGCACGAACAATTTTTCCAAGCATATCGGGACGACCTACACCAGCCATATCTTTCAGGCAGAGTTCTTCGGCTCCTGCAGCAATCAATTGTTCCGACATATTTATGTAGTATTCAACATTATGTACTTCAGAATAGGTGATGCACATGGTTGCCTGTGCAATCATGCCGGCAGCTTTTGCATATCGTATCGAAGGTATGATATTGCGCACATCGTTCAACCCACAGAAAATACGGGTAATATCCACACCCTGCGCTTTCTTAACTTTGTACATCAACTCACGAACATCGGCAGGTACAGGATTCATGCGTAATCCGTTCAATCCGCGGTCGAGCATGTGGGTTTGAATTCCGGCTTCGTTAAATGGTTTGGTGAAAGTGCGTACCGCTTCGTTAGGATTTTCGCCAAAAAGCAGATTTACCTGCTCTGAAGCGCCACCGTTAGTTTCAACTCTGGAAAAACACCCCATTTCAATAATCGCAGGTGCTATTTTTTCCAATTGGTCTTTGCGTGGCACATATTTTCCTGACGATTGCCACATGTCGCGATACACGAGACTGAATTTAATTTCTTTCATTGTTTGTTAATAATTAATGTAAACTTTTTGGAGATGTTTGTTGAATTATTTGTGTATTCAATTTCAAAATTTGTTTATGATTTTAATTAAAGAAATATTTCTTTAATTATTAAAGACTGCAAAATTAAAACTATTATTTGAATTAAAGAAATATTTCTGTAATGAAATTGGAAAATTATTCAAAAAAAATCAAAATAATCTGTATCAATTATTAATAATTTAGTAAAGTATTGATTAATAATATATTGTATTTGCTTTTCAGATATGAGTTAAAATTTAGAATGAAATTGATATATTTGTATCGTTTCGGGATTAATGTTAAAATCAACTATAGGAATGTTAATTTGTTCCGACGCCCTGGGATTAAAGATTTGAATTAAGAGAATAATATGTTATCTCTGTTACGCCATATTTATTGAACATATCACTACATCTTATTTGTAAATAATTTTTGAACGAAAAACAAAGTGATATTGATTGATATTTCAAACGGAACGTATTAATTTATCTATAACAAAGAAATATTTAATTAAAAGTTATGTCATTATTAATCAGAAAAATAAAACCTGAAGATAATTTTGCGCTTGCCCGAATGATACGTGAAATTTTCGAGGAGTTTGATGCGCCGCGTACCGGTACAGTTTATTCCGACCCAACCACTGATGCTTTATTCGAATTATTCAGAGCTCAAAATTCAGTGCTTTGGGTAGCCGAATCGGATGGAATGCCTGTGGGATGTTGCGGAATATATCCTACTCCGGGCTTACCCGAAGGTTATGCCGAACTCGTGAAATTTTATATTAGTGCAGCAAGCAGGGGGAAAGGTCTTGGCAAAAAAATACTAGATAAATGCATTATTTCAGCCCGTGAAGCAGGATTTACGCATTTATATATCGAAAGCTTACCGGTTTTTTCAAAAGCAATAGGAATGTATGAAGCAGCTGATTTTTATTATCTTGAAAAACCGTTTGGAAATTCAGGTCATAAATCATGCAATGTTTGGATGTTGAAAACACTTTAAATTTTAAATAATATGTCGAAAATCAAAATCGATTTAGTTTTTGTTATATTTTTTCTGTTTTTAATTTCCTGTACAAATCAATCACAGAAAAACACATCAAAAGAAATCAACCTTGAAGAAATTACTATAGAACAACTTCGCGATGGATATAAAAGCGGAGAATTCACAATAAAAGAAGTTGTACAGGCTTATCTCGACAGAATCGAAGCTATTGACAGTAATGGTTCAACACTGAACTCGGTAATTACCATTAATCCCGATGCTTTGGAAATAGCTGCGGAACTTGACAAAAACATGAAAGACATTTCAGAACGCGGACCGCTTTACGGAGTGCCTGTTCTGCTGAAAGATAATATTGACACACACGATAAAATGCCATGTACCGCCGGTTCGAGAGCGTTGGGAAATTCATTTCCATTGCAGGATAGTTATGTGGCGAAACGGCTCAGAGAAGCTGGTGCAATAATTCTCGGAAAAACAAACCTGAGCGAATGGGCAAATTTCCGCGGTGAATTATCAACAAGCGGTTGGAGCGGATTAGGCGGTCAAACGCGAAATCCTTACGACCCCAATCGCAATCCGTGTGGTTCAAGTTCAGGATCGGGAGTGGCTGTATCAGCAAACTTTTGTGTCATTGCCATCGGCACCGAAACCAATGGTTCTATTGTTTGTCCTTCTCATGCCAACGGAATTGTTGGTATCAAACCTACTGTTGGATTAATCAGCCGTTCGGGAATTATTCCCATTTCGTTTACACAGGATACGCCTGGGCCAATGGCACGCACACTTACCGATGCTGTAATTTGTCTTGGTTTGCTTACCGGAATTGATAGCACCGACAGTAAAACAGTCGAAAGCAACGGTCATTTTCTGACTGATTATACACAATTTCTGAAAAAAGATGGATTAAAAGGCAAGCGAATAGGAGTCTTCACAGGAGTTAAAGGAATTAACTATAAAGTCGATTCGTTGATGAACAATGCCGTGCGTTTTATGAAAAATAGCGGCGCTGAAATTATTGAAATCAGCAAAATTTATGAATCTGATGTTGACGAAAACTCATTCGAAATAATGCTGCACGAATACAAGGATGGACTGAACAGCTATTTTCATTCGCTGGGTGAAAAAGCGCCGATACGCAATCTGGAAGAACTTATCAGTTTCAACAAAAGCGATTCGGTGGAACTTCAGTATTTCAATCAGGCTTATTTAGAACTGGCATTATCAAAAGAAGGAACAAAATCCGAAAAATATCGTAACGCGCTGAATAAAATGCTGAAAGGAAGTCGCGAAAACGGCCTGGATAAAACTATGAACACTAATAAACTCGATGCAATAATTGCCCCAACCGGAACTCCGGCTTGGTTAACTGACCATACCAACGGCGATAGTTTTCATTTCGGAACATCATCGGCAGCAGCGCAGTCAGGTTACCCGAATATAACTGTTCCCATGGGCTTTGTCGATGGCTTGCCGGTGGGAATTTCGTTTTTCGGTCGTGCCTGGAGCGAACCATTGCTGATTGAAATTGCTTACGGATACGAAACGGGAACAAAACACCGGAAAGCGCCGATAATCCCTTAAATGCCACCCCAAACCCC
>CAYONE010000038.1:0-23853 GCA_964405245.1 uncultured Paludibacter sp. | reverse complement strand
CGGGAACAAAACACCGGAAAGCGCCGATAATCCCTTAAATGCCACCCCAAACCCCTAAAGCGGATTTTGAGACAGTGCGATGCGGGATGAATAAAATGCCGCCCCAAACCCCGTTCGGCTGAGCTCACGTCGAAGCCTAAAGGGGCTTAAAGACAGTGCGAAGCGGGATGATGCTCAATTATGAGATGCAGTAATGGCCCCCTTTAGTGGGTTGGGGGCGGTATTATTGCGAAAAGATAATATGATAAAATTAAATTATGCAACAAACAGAATTACCGGAATTTCATGGCTAATATAAACATTACATATCAATTTTTAATCTGTCAAAATTGAAATAAATTTTTTAAGATTAAAGTTTTTAGATTTTGATATGTTTAAAAATTATCACGCAAAAATCAAAATAAGTATTTGTGCCAGCACCACTCTGAGGAACATTGTAAGCGGATAAACCGTAGAATAGGAAATGGCGGGCGCATCGTTGTTGGCAATTGCGTTGGAATAAGCAAGCGCAGGAGGATCGGTCATGCTGCCCGAAAGCATTCCCATAAGATTGAAATAATTCATTTTCAGAATTTTTCTACCCACAATTCCTGTAATTAACAATGGCAAAACGGTAATTATAAATCCGCAAAGAATCCACAACAGACCGTTACCGGATACCACAGTTTCGATAAATTTATCGCCCGAAGCTATTCCAACACTTGCAAGGAAGAGGCTGATACCAATTTCGCGAAGCATAAGATTGGCGCTTTGAGTGGTGTAGGTAATGAGTTTCAGTTTAAATCCGAAACGCCCCAGCAGAATTGCCACAACCAACGGACCACCTGCCAAACCAAGTTTCACAGGCATAGGCATTCCGGGAATGAAAAACGGTACGCTTCCTGCCACTATTCCCAGCAAAATTCCAATAAATATGGTGATAATATGTGGTTCGTCCAATCTTTTTAAAGTATTACCAAGCATAGCCTCAGCGCGTTTAATAGCATCGGGCGTACCAACCATTACCACGCGGTCGCCAACTTGCAACACCAAATCAGGGCTTGCCAACAAATCGAAACCGGAACGAACAATACGGGTGCAGTTTACATTTACGCTGCGAAGTTTCAACGATCCAAGCGTTTTGCCATTGATTACGCTGCGTGTAATTACAATACGGCGCGAAATCATGTTCTTTTCAGATTCTTTCCAGTCGAAATCAAATTCTTCGCCCATAAGTTCAATAATTGCATTTGCATCGGCTTCTGTACTTACTACGCGGATAATATCGTTGTTATGCAATACAGTTTCGCCTTTTGGCACGCTGTAAATATCGTTGCTAAACAGGCGGGAAACCACAAACTGCCGCCCGATTAACTTGCGGATTTGTTGCAGGTTTTTTCCGTCGATGGCTTTTGAATTTATTTTTACGGTGATAATTTTTGTTGCTTCCGATGGCGTTGCCTTGGCTGCCATAATCTGCTCGTTTTCTTTATCCATATTTACTTTAAAGAAAATACGAATAAGAATAAGCGATAAAATTATGCCGACAACACCCAATGGATACGCCACGGCATAACCGAGTGCAATTTGCGGAATTTCCTGAATCTGACCGGCATCATGCAATTGTTTGAGCGCTTCCTGTGCAGCTCCAAGTCCGGGTGTATTAGTTACTGCGCCCGACATTATACCCACGAGCATTGCCATTGGAATTTTACCGGACAGTATAAAAAACAAAGCGATGGTAGTTCCGGCACCTAACAGCACAACCATTGCTGCAAGGAGGTTTTGAATCATACCACCTTTTTTAAACGAAGCAAAAAAGGCAGGACCAACCTGTAAACCAATGGAGAAAATAAACAAAATCAGTCCGAATTCGCGCACGAAGTGCAGCACCTCATCATTAACGGTGAATCCAAAATGCCCTACGGCAATTCCCACAAACAACACAAAGGTAACACCCAGCGAAATTCCGCCGATTTTAATTTTTCCGAGCATAATTCCGCCCGCTATAACAAACGAATACAGCAAAATGATTTGTGCTATGCTTTCTTTGTTAATTAAGTTGTAAAACCATTCCATAGTGAATGTAAATAGTTGAATAATAAATATATAATAACTAATACCTGTATTTTAAAAAAAACGCTGCAAAGTTACAACCAATTTTTGCTAAATGTACACTTGTGCAGTAAGTTTATTTTTAAAATCCATGAAAAAGGGAAATACAATCACTGATGACTTTTTAAAAACCAATTTTGAATACCTCGATTAATGTTTTAATAGCCTGCAAATTATCACCAATTATTTTTTTAAAATGTCCGTTTTGAAAAGGAAAATTATTTTCGCAAATTCCGGAAAAAGTGAGAAGAACAGTTTTGTTGATATTTTTTCAACAAATATAAATTTAATGAAAATTAAATTTTATATATTTGTAGGGTGATAATTACAGCTTGCTGAAAATAATTGAATTATGATTTGACTATTCCGGGATATGCCATAGAAGATTTATTTTGGAATATTTTGGAATATGCGGAGTAGAAATGAATTAAAGTTATTTTTGAAAAATATTTGTAGGAATATGTGCAAGTTTGTGGCGCATAGGGAAATGTAAGTTGTAATTATAAAAAAACAATAACATGGTTTACGAAATCGAACAGAAACTTAGAAAAATTACTGATGCTTGGAGTTCATTAATTATTCCATATCAATTTTGTAAAGACAAAGTAAATTTTGCAGAACAAGAACTTACAAATTATATTGTAGGCATAAGTGGTTATTTTCACGACACGTTTGAAATAATTCTTGAAAATCGGAAATATGAAGGTTTTGCAGAAATGTTTAGTTATTATATTAGCTATTTACAAGCCATATACATTCAACAAGATTTAGTCATTGAACTCTTAGCTCTTTTCAACTTAGAAAGCACACCAAAAGAATTTTATGACAATGACAAAAAAAACGTTACCAATTACTTCTCTCTAAATAGAGATATTAGAAATGAACTCATTGGACACCCAATTAGTCGAACACCAAACAAAAAAAAAGAATTAATTTCTGCAACAATGTTTAGTTATGAACATACAAGTGATTCAATTGAATATCTATTGTATCATAGACAAAATGGCTTTAAAGGTAAAATAATATCTTATAGCATTTCGGAAATTAGAAATAGGCATATACAATTTCTAAATCATTATTTCGACAAAACATTAGAAAAAATTGATGATATACTTAAATCTCATTTAGTTATCATAGAATACTTGTTAGAAAATATAAATTCATTTGATTTTTGTGAAATTATTTCAAAATTATCAAAACACTATGAATTAATTTACTTATTTACATACGAGTTTGATAAGGAGAAAATTATAGAAATCTATTATAAGAAAGAAGAACATAAGCGCTACAAAAATATGATAGATTATTTTCTTTATATAGTGAATTTTGGTCTTTTAGAAGCAAAGAATGAGGCAATAAGATTCTTGGAAAAAAGAGAAGACCCTATGATGGTAAATCGGGACGAATTAGTTTTTAATTATGATGTTCCTCATAACAGAGAATTTTACTATGAAATTACAAAACTTAGTGAAATTAATTGTAACATACGTAATTTTGATTTTAATAGTAAGATAATCAGAGACAGATTTCCTGATGACTTAGAAATAAACGAAGAACTTGATAATATGAACATAAATAGAAACAATATTATTGAGTATTACTGTTCATTGGAACTTCTAACTCAACTAATTGAAAAAAAGACAGATAACTACACTAATACACATGTGTAGAATAAAGATATTGACTGTCATTTTCATTAATCGAGAACATAGCTTTTTTATCGTTTAGGTCTTGCTTCTATCGAAATGTCAAAAGACGGTTTTTACAGAATGCTTACATTATAATTATTTTAAAAATTTTCTTTTAACGCTTCTCAATAACAAAATATGATAATTAAACTCCTATATTTAATCCCGATTGTTTTTATTTTTTCAAATTGCACAAATTCAAATAATTCATTGCGATTCCCAAACGGAACTACATTAATTTCTGATACTTATGTTTTAAACGAAAATGACACCTGCAATTTGTATTTTGAAAATAATGACACCATATTTTTAAAACAATTACCTGATTCGCTTAAATATAACACCGATACAATCCGGTATTGCAAACCTTTTAAAAATGAGACCACAACTATATTTGGAAAAATTCATCAGCAGGTAACAAATACCAGAAACAAAAATTCAATTGAATATTACCGTTTCATAAAAGGTGGCGTATATTTAATCGGATACAAAACACTCAGTAGTGAAAATATCTACACCAAATTTGATGAACCCTTAATAATATTACCTTCGAATGGAAAACAATCCGATTCTACTGTTACAATTATGAAAACCATCACTAAAAATTCTTCGATTAAAGAAACCAACGGATTAAAAGTAAAATCAATCGTTAGACTTTTAAAAAAAGGGAAGATTTTTATTAATACTGAAATTGAAGATTATTTTATGTACGAAATTACCTTAACACAGGACATAACAATAAATTATGGAGAAAAAGGTCTCATTCTACCTGAAGCAGTATTGATAAAAAGCTCCCTTTTATATAGCTCAAAATCCGGCTTAGTAGCAGAATGGAGCTTGAAAAACAAAGAAACAGGAAAAGAACTACAAAATAAAAATGCGGAGCATTGTACTTATCTCGAGTTAATAAATTATTCAAAATTATCAAATTAATTACATGCTATGAAAAAGATTCTTATTATAAAGATTATATTATTGATTATTGGTTTTTCAACATCTCTGACAAATCTCAACTCACAACAAATAGTTCAGACATTTATTGAAGAAAATGCAACAGGAAGTGATTTTGGATCATCTGTATCAACTACAGGCGATGTGAACAACGATGACTTTGACGATGTAATTGTAGGTGCTTATAAATATAATAGGTCTCAGGGTCGAGCATATATATATTTTGGTGGTACTAATATGGATAATATCGCTGATGTTACTATTAGTGGGGAAAACATAGGTGATAGCTTTGGAAAAACAGTAAGTAATGCAGGAGATGTTAATAATGATGGATATGATGATGTCATAATCTCTTCACCCGATTTTAATTCACAGAAAGGGAAAACGTATATTTATTACGGAAATAATAATATGGATAATACACCTGATGTAGTAATGACAGGAGATTCAATCGGTTATAATTTTGGGATTTCAGCTTCTTGTGCAGGGGATGTTAATAATGATGGATTCGACGATGTAATTGTTGGTACACAAAACAGTAATAGAAAAGTATACATATTTTACGGTAATACCAATATGGATAATATTGCAGATGTAATTTTGACCGGAGAAAATAATGGTGGCGATTTTGGTATATCTGTTTCAGATTTAGGTGACGTAAACAATGATGGATTTGATGATGTAATAGTCGGAGCAGCATCTTTTAACTCTGCACAGGGAAAAGTATATATTTATTATGGTGGAAAAAGTATGGACAATATTGCTGATGTTACCATAACCGGAGAAACAACATTCATTTATTTTGGAAATTCCGTTTCGGGTGCCGGTGATGTAAACAACGATGGTTATGATGATATTATTGTTGGAGCATACAATTATACTTACAATTATAACCCTAAACAGGGCAGAGCATATATTTATTACGGTGGAAGCAATATGGATAATAAAGTGGATGTGACTTTTACAGGCGAAGGAACAAACAATTATTTTGGCTCATCGGTATCGGATTTAGGCGATGTGAATAATGATGGATTTGATGATGTTATAGTTGGAGCTTATGGTTTTAATTCTCAACAAGGTAGAGCGTATGTATTTTTAGGTGATAGTAAAATGGATAATTCTGCAGATGTGATTTTTACAGGAGAAACAGTTGAAAATGCATTTGGCATTTCTGTTTCGGGTGCAGGGGATATAAATCAAGACGGTTATAAAGATATAATTATAGGCGCTAAAAAATTTAATACAGCACAAATTTACATTGGTGGTAACAGTTTGGATAATTTTGATGGTGTACTATTGAGTGGCGAAACCACAGACATGGAATTTGGATTTTCGATTTCAGGAGCTGGTGATGTTAACGGTGATGGTTATGATGATATAATTGTTGGTGCTTATAATTATAATAAAGATCAAGGTAGAGCATATATTTATTATGGTGGTAAAAACATGGATAGTTTTGCTGATGTAATTATAACAGGAGAAAAAATTGGAGATAACTTTGGTTGGTCAGTTTCACGAGCAGGTGATGTAAATAATGATGGTTTTGACGATGTAATTATTGGTGCATATGGTTTTAGCACATCAATGTCAAAAGAAATTGGAAGGGCTTATTTATATTATGGTGGTAAAGAAATGGATAATAATGCAGATGTAACTATGACAGGTGAAAGTGTAGGAAATAATTTTGGATTTAATGTTTCACAAGCAGGAGATGTTAATAATGACGGATACGATGATGTTATAGTTGCTAGATCAGGTTATAGTTCCTCAAAAGGGAAAATTTATATTTATTACGGAAGTGTTAATATGGATAATATAGTTGATCTTACTATCACAGGAAAAAAAACTAATTATTATTTTATTGGTTTATTTTTAAGTGCATGCGATGTTAATAACGATCAATTTGATGACATAATCTTTACATCAGTAAATTTTAGTTCGGAATTAACCAGAGTAGAAATTTATTATGGTAGTGCAAATATGGATGATGTTGTAGATGTTATTTTAACGGGAGAAACAAAAAATGATTTTTTTGGTTATTCTGTCTCCAGTGCTGGTGATGTAAATAATGATGGATACGATGATGTAATTGTTGGATCACCTGAGTATAATGCAACTACAGGAAGAGTTTATATTTTTTTTGGTGGGACTAATATGGATAATATTGCTGATGTAACTATTACAGGTGACACAACAGGAAATTCTTTTGGTAATTCAGTCTCAAATGCTGGTGATATTAATAATGATGGATACAATGACGTTATAGTAGGCGGATTCTTTGGGGGCTCGCAACAAGAGAAAATCTATATTTATTTTGGTGGCAATATCATGGATAACAAATCAGACGTTATTATTGATGGAGAAAACACCAATAGCTATTTTGGATTCCCTGTTTCAAGTGCTGGCGATGTAAATAATGATGGATATGATGATATAATTATCGGTGCACATAAATATCCTGCAAATGGTAAAATATATGTTTACACTCTTGCTCCAAATACAGGGTTTCAGTTTACAGAGTTGTCTTTAAACTATTTCAATGCATATCAGGGTTCCGATAAATTTATTTATCTTGAATCAAAAAATATTTTATTGAACGAATTTGATATTTCTTTGCATGACCTAAATGGAAAGAATCTTTTTAATACTAAATCTACAGGAAATAAAACAAAAATTCAAAAAATATTTCCTGAAGGGATTTATACAATTTCCATTAATCAGAATGGAAAAAGATTTAGTAAGAAAATGTTAATTACCAGCTTTTAATATTAGTCGTTTCTTTAAAATAATCGACCCCCGCTCCTATGCAATTAAATCACTTTCATTCTCCACTCCAGTGCGATTTTATCGTTTGGCTGTTATATGCTGGTAATTGTGTTGGATTGAAAAAAACACTTACATTTCTCAGAAATATTCAAAAGCCTTCGACTTTTTGACGTTAGTTTTTTATCTCCGCAGTTGAGTTTCATTCTTTAAAATTTCACGAATTATCTTCAGGAATTTATTTTCACGCGAAAAACCACTATTTTTGTACCTGACATAAAATATCAACATAAATATTTTTTTGATGGAAAACTCTAAAAAGAAAAAAGTACTTTTCATCGACCGCGATGGAACAATTCTAAACGAGCCTCCCGTTACATATCAGGTAGATACGCTTGAGCAACTGGAATTTCTGCCGGGCGCTATCCGGAATCTGCACTTTATCCGCACCAAACTCGATTTCGAATGGGCATTGGTAACCAATCAGGATGGACTTGGCACGGATGTTTATCCGCAGGAAAATTTCGATACTGTTCAGGAAAAATTCCTGCAAATACTTAAAAATGAAGGTATTGAATTCGACCGGATTTTTATCGACACATCTTTTCCCGAAGATAATTTACCTACCCGCAAACCCGGAACAGCAATGCTGACGGAGTATTTTTCGGAACAATACGATCTGAAAAATTCTTACGTTATAGGCGATAGAATTACCGATGTACAATTAGCGAAAAATCTTGGTTGCCAAGCCATTTTTATAAATTCCGATGCCGATATTCTTCAGGAAAATGACTTGGAAGCATATTGTGCTTTACAAACCGATAACTGGAACAGCATTACTGAATTTCTATTTGCCGGCGCACGTAAAGCAATTGTTGAACGTAAAACAGCCGAAACCGATGTGTATGTAAGCGTAAATCTGGATGGTGGCGGCAAAACTGAAATTAGTACCGGGCTTCGGTTTTTCGACCACATGCTCGATCAAATTGGAAGGCACTCCGGTTGCGATTTGACCATAAAAGTTACCGGCGATATTGAAGTTGATGAGCATCACACTATTGAAGATACGGCTTTAGCGCTTGGCGAAGCCTTGCGTAAATCAATTGGCGACAAGCGCGGCATAGAACGTTATGGTTTCTGTCTGCCAATGGATGATTGTTTGGCGCAGGTAGCGCTCGATTTTGGCGGTCGTCCGTGGCTGGTTTTCGATGCGAAATTCAAACGTGAATATGTGGGCGATTTTCCCACCGAAATGTTGCTGCACTTCTTTAAATCGCTGAGCGATACCGCTCTTATGAACCTGAATATAAAAGCCGAAGGCGAGAATGAACATCATAAAATGGAAGGAATTTTCAAGGCATTTGCCAAAGCAATAAAAATGTCTGTAAAACGCGATATTTTTAATTTCTCGCTACCATCTACTAAGGGGGTTTTGTGATTGGTTGATTAGTGAATTGGTAGATTGGTTGATTGGTCATTGGTTGATTGGTGATTGATTGGAATTGTAAATTGTAAATTGTATATATCCTTCATTTCAATGAAAAAAAATATTTCCGTAATTTTTCTTTTGCTGATTTCGTCAATGGTTTTCGGGCAATTAGCTCGCCCACGACTTGTGGTCGGTATTATGATTGATGGTTTTCAGGCACAACATCTTGACAAAATCCGGAACAATCTCGAAAATAATGGTTTAAAACGCTTTACTGCCGAAGGTGTTTATTTTGCCGATATGCGTTACAATTATGTTTCGGGCGGAATTGCTTCGGATATTGCCGGAGTTATGTCGGGTTCAGTGCCTTATTACAACGGAGTTACGGGCAATTATCGTTTCGACAGAAATACGGGAACAATTCAATCGGTTTTACAGGATGATGGCGAAACCGGAATTGGTACAAACTCGAAATTTTCGGCACATAATCTGTTAAGTTCTACTTTTACTGATGAATTGAAACTTTCAAATCCCGGAAAATCAAAAGTTTATGCGGTAGCAATAAATCCGGAAAGTGCCATAATGATGGGCGGGCATACTGCCAACAGTGTGGCATGGATTGACGATGTAAATCTGCGTTGGGTTACTACCGGTTACTATACCGAAGGTTTAACGCGTGGAGCTGATGAAATGAATATTTCCGGTACATTCAAAAAACTCGCTTCGCGAAAATGGGAACCAATTTTCCCGCTGAATTTTTATTATTCGGGTAAAAGTCAGACCGGAAAAAACGGCAATTTTTCTTATATTCCCACCGACCGGATTTCTTCAAAATTACCCGAAACATTGTTGCGCAGAACTCCGGTTGCTAATTCGCTTGTTACCGAACTTGCAAAATCTATCATCGATTATGAAAATCTTGGTTTTGATAATGAGCCTGATGTTTTATTGCTGCAATATACCGTAAAAACTCCCAAAGAAAGAATTAATACTTTGGATACCAACGAAAAGGAAGATATTTATTACCGACTCGACAGGGAAATACAACTGTTGCTTGAACATATCGACAGGAAAGCCGGAAATGGCAATGTGCTTATTTATGTGTATGGAAATCAAACCGACCCATATTCGCCTAACGAATTGGGAGAAAATCGGATTCCAGCCGGATATTTCAGTGCCAACCGTTCGATGGCGTTATTGAATGCATATCTCATGGCTATTTATGGTCAGGAAAAATGGGTTGAAGGTTATTTCGCTAAAAATATTTACCTGAATAAAAACCTGATTTCAGCACGTAAAGTTAATCTGAATGAACTGAAAAAGAATGTGTGCGAATTTATGCTTGAATTTGAAGGTGTACAATCGGCTTATATTACCTCCGATTTATTTGTTATGGCAGGTGAGGAGAGTTCAGCATCGATGAAAATCCGGAATTCTGTGCATAAAAACAGTTTGGGCGATATAACAATTGCACTTATGCCGGGCTGGTTGGAGTTTGATGATAAATACGGTTTTACAAGCGAATCATCGGCAGTTATATCCCGAACTCCCTTTTATATGTTTGGGTGGAAAATAAAACCCAATACAATTCAGGATACCTACTTTGTAACAGATATTGCTCCTACAATTTCAAATATCCTGAAAATTCCATTTCCGAATGCAAGCGCAGGAAAGTTTATACAGGGAATAAGTTTTTAATTTATGCTAATTATTCGAATATTAACGTATTATGACTAAATATAATTTTGATGAAATTATTGACCGCCGGCACACCGACGCGATAAAAGTGGAACGCTGCAAGGCTTTGTTTGGTACTGAAAATGTACTTCCTTTATGGGTTGCCGATATGGATTTCCGTACGCCTGAGTTTATTCTCGAAGCCATTCAACAGCGGTTGAATCATCCCATTCTCGGATATTCAATGCAACCCAAAAATCTGATTCCATTGTTCGAAAAATGGGTTTTTGATCATCACCAATGGAAAATTGAGCAGAAATGGGCGGGATTTGTACCCGGAATTGTTCCCGCATTGGCATTTGCGGTACAAAGTCTTACAAACGTGGGCGATGAAATTATTGTGCAACCTCCGGTTTATTATCCATTTTTTAATGTAATTAAAAATAACGGAAGAAAAATCGTATATAATCAGCTTGAGGAAACAAGCGATAATTTCAGATTTAATCTCACTGATTTCGAAAGAAAAATTACTTCTGAAACCAAAATGTTTATCCTCTGCAATCCTCACAATCCCGGAGGCAGAGTTTGGACAAAAAACGAGTTGAAAGCAATTGCTGCCATTTGCGAACGTCATTCATTGCTTGTGGTTTCCGATGAAATTCATGCTGACATGGTTTTGCCCGGACGCACTCCTCATACACCATTTGCTACTGTTTCAGAATGGGCTGCTGACAATACCATAACTTTTATGGCGCCCAGCAAAGTTTTCAATATGCCGGGATTAATCAGCTCTTCCTATATTATTAAAAATGACGGTTTACGTAAAAAGTTTGTGGAATTTCTGGAAGCATCGGAAATGAACGCAGGCAATATTTTTGCATATACCGCTACCGTTGCCTGTTACGAAAAAGGGGAGGAATGGCGTATTGCAATGCTTGAATATGTAAACGAAAACATCAATTACGTTTCGGAATTTTTAAAGACAAATGTCCCGAAAATTAAAGCTGTAATTCCGGAAGCTTCATTCCTGGTGTGGTTAGATGGTTCGGCTTTGGACATGAATACCGAAGAACTGTTCCGGTTTTTTGTGGATAAAGCAGGATTGGGATTGAACAAGGGAACAATTTTCGGTCCCGGTGGCGAAAATCATTTGCGCATGAATGTTGCCTGCTCTCGTAAAGTACTTGAACAGGCTATGCAGCAGTTGAAAAAGGCTTATGATGAAATAAATCAGTAAAAACAAATCGAATTTAAAATCGTTGTTTGCCCTATTTTATCAAATTAAAAGAAATGGAAGTGAAAATTGAATCATCGTGGAAGCAGGTACTTCAAACCGAGTTTGAAAAGGAGTATTTTGCAAGGTTAACTGATTTTGTGAAATCGGAATATAATTCTACCACAATTTATCCTCCCGGAAATCTGATTTTCAATGCTTTTGATACTTGTAGTTTTGATAAAGTTAAAGTAGTAATTATCGGACAGGATCCTTATCATGGACCGGGACAGGCGCATGGACTTTGTTTTTCGGTAAACGATGGCGTGGATTTTCCTCCTTCATTGGTGAATATTTTCAAGGAAATTCAGCGTGATTTGGGAATTTCGTTTCCTGTTTCAGGAAATCTGACAAGGTGGGCGCAGCAAGGCGTACTTTTGCTCAACGCTACACTTACGGTAAAAGCGCATTTGGCAGGTTCGCATCAGGGTAAAGGATGGGAAACTTTTACGGATGCTGTAATTCGCATCCTTTCAGAGCAAAAAGAAAATTTAGTTTTTATGCTTTGGGGAAATTATGCACAACAAAAAGGCTCTGTTATTGATGTAAAAAAACATTTGGTTTTAAAATCGGTTCATCCTTCGCCTTTATCTGCACATCGTGGCTTTATCGGTTGCGGACATTTTTCTACTGCCAATAATTATTTAATCTCAAAAGGAAAAAAAACAATTGATTGGTAAATTTAATAGTTTATTTAAAATTGATTCCGATTCCGAAATATCGGAATTGCACCAATATTGTTTTGAATTTCAGCAATTTAAGTTTTTATTTTCCATAAAAAAACTAATGAAAAATATAAGTTATGAAAAAATTTAGTAACTGGATTTTAAAAGTAAGTGGTTGGAAGTTGATAATAGCTGATATCGAACCGCCGAAAAGCGTGATTTGTGTTGCACCTCATACAAGTAACTGGGATTTTGTGATAGGTAAACTATATTATTGGGCAGCAGGCAGAAAAGCAGGTTTTCTGATGAAAAAATCGTGGTTTTTCTTTCCGTTTGGCAATTTTTTCCGGGCAATGGGCGGTGTTCCAATTGATCGGTCGAAACGTACATCGGTAACACAACAAATGGTTGATTTATTCAATAGTTGCGAAACTTTCCATCTTGCCATTACACCCGAAGGTACACGCAGCCTTAACACGCAATGGAAAATGGGGTTTTACTATATTGCTCTTAGTGCCGGTGTTCCGATTCAGTTGGCATATATCGATTATAAGAAAAAAGAAATGGGAATTACAAAAGCTATAATTCCATCAGGTAATGAAGAAGCAGATATGCAGATTATTAAAGAATTTTATAAAGATGTAAACCCAAAATATCCTGAAAAATTCAAACTTTAAATTTTTTCCTATAAATATGAGAATTTCGATAATTCAGGATATAATTTATTGGGCTGATAAACACGAAAATCTTAATAAAACCGAAGTTCATCTTGCTAATTTAGCAGGTAAAACTGATTTGGTAGTTCTACCTGAAATGTTTACTACAGGTTTTTGCACAAACGAGTTACAATTGGCCGAAGAAACAAACGGAACGACCGTTCAGCATCTTTTGCGTTGGTCGGGGGAATTTCATTTTGCAATTACAGGAAGTTTTATTGCTACTGAAAACGGTAAAATTTATAACAGAGCTTTTTTTGTGAAGCCTGATGGTGAAATTCATTTTGCCGACAAACGCCATTTGTTCAGCATGGGAGGAGAACATCTTTCTTTTTCAGCAGGAAACAAAAAGCTAATCGTGAATTATTCAGGTTTTAATATTTGCTTACTGGTATGTTACGATGTGCGTTTTCCGGTTTGGGCGCGCAATTTAAACAACGAGTACGATTTGCTTATATATGTGGCAAACTTTCCTGAAAGAAGAATTACCGATTGGGATACGCTTTTAAAAGCGCGGGCAATCGAAAACCAGGCTTATGTTTGCGGTGTGAACAGGGTAGGAGAGGACGGTGCAGGAATAAAATATAACGGACATTCCGTTTTGTTAGATTTTAAGGCAAATACATTGTTGACGTTTCCTGAAAATGAAATTTCTATTCAGACTTATAATATAGAAATTGAACCTTTAATCAGTTATAGAGAGAAGTTTCCGGTATGGAAAGATGCCGATAGGTTCGAAATAAAAAAAGATGCTTAAAAGCATCTTTTTTTATGAATTGATTTTTGTATTAAGCTCCAAAATCATCGAACATAAGCATTTCGCGAGGAACGCCTAAATCCCAGAGCATTTTTTCAACCGCTTTAGCCATTGGGCCGGGTCCGCACATGTAGTATTCAATATCTTCGGGAGCATCGTGTTTACTCAAATATTCGTTGTGTATAACCTGATGAATGAATCCAACCATGCCAGTCCAGTTATCCTCAGGTTGAGGCTCGCTCAGCGCAATATTGAAAGTGAAATTTGGGAATTCTTTTTCCAATTTTCTGAAATCCTCTTCGTAGAAAATTTCTTTTTTCGAACGTGCGCCATACCAGTAACTGATTTTTCTGTCCGAAATTCTTAATGTATTCAGTAAATGCAAAATATGCGAGCGTAAAGGAGCCATACCCGCACCTCCGCCAATATATAGCATTTCACGTTTCGAATTAAGTATCGGGAAGAATTCGCCAAACGGACCAGAAACCATTACTTTATCGCCCGGTTTCAGGTTAAAAATATACGATGATGAAATTCCGGGTTTCACATTCATCCAATTGCTTGCAGCGCGATCCCATGGCGGAGTGGCAATTCTCACGTTGAGCATTACAATATCACCTTCGGCAGGATAGTTAGCCATTGAGTAAGCACGCATGGTTTCTTCATCGTTTACAACTTTTAAATCCCACATTTTGAACTTATCCCAATCGCCACGGAATTGTTCATCAATATCAAAATCGGTGTATTTCAGTTTATATTTCGGAATATCAATTTGAATATAACCACCCGATGTAAAGTTAAGATGTTCACCTTCTGGTAATTTAACAATAAATTCCTTGATAAATGTGGCAACGTTTCTGTTCGAAACAACTTCGCATTCCCATTTCTTAACTCCAAGAATCGATTCTTCAATATGAATAGCCATATCATTTTTCACTTTTACCTGACAGCCCAATCGCCAGTTGTCTTTTATTTCCTTGCGTGAAAAATGTACTGTTTCGGTTGGCAAAATTTCGCCGCCACCTTCAATTACCTGACATTTACACTGCGCGCACGATCCTCCGCCACCACATGCTGAAGGTAAGAAAATACTCTGAGTAGATAAAGTATTAAGTAAAGAGGTTCCGGCCGATGCAACTACTTGTTTTTCGCCGTTAATAGTAATTGTTACATCGCCCGAAGCAACCAAATATTGTTTGGCAACGAGCAAAACGATTACTAAAAGTAAAATTACCAGAAGGAATACTACCAAACTGGTTAAAATCATTGTTGTATTAATTGCTAAAATCATAATTTTTTACCCTTCGATTTTTTTTATAACCAAATTTTCGGGTCTGTTTTTATTGTTATCGACTAAGTTTAAAAGCAAAAAATATTTTCTGTATGGATATTAAATTTTTAATCCTGAAAAGCTCATGAAAGCAATACCCATAAGCGCCACAGTTATAAAAGTTATACCCAAACCGCGAAGTGGCGCGGGAACATCTGAATATTCCATTTTTTCGCGTATGGCAGCCAAACCTACTATAGCTAATAACCAACCTACACCTGAACCTAACGCGTATGATGTAGCTTCGCCAATGTTGCTAAAAGCTTTTTGTTGCATAAATAGCGATCCACCCATAATTGCGCAGTTTACGGCAATAAGCGGTAAAAAAATACCGAGCGATGCATACAAACTTGGTGCAAATTTTTCAACTATCATTTCAACTAATTGTACGATAGCTGCGATAACTGCAATAAACAAGATAAAAGCCAAATAACTTAAATCTAATTTAGCAAGTTCCGGACTAAGCCATTTAAGAGCTCCTTCTTTCAAAACATAATTTTCTAAAAGGTAATTTACAGGTAATGTAATTGCCAAAACGAAAATTACTGCTATTCCTAATCCTAATGATGTACTTACTTTTTTCGATACCGCCAGATATGAACACATACCAAGGAAAAAAGCAAAAATCATGTTATCGACAAATATCGATTTTACGAATATGCTGAATATATTTTCCATTTTTATTTCTATTTACACCCTTAACCTCTGAAATGGATAAGAGTTTTCATTGTTTATAAATTAAATAAATCTTTGATTCCCCTTTTTGAGATTGTGTGGTTAATTTTTTTCCTGTAATTCTTTGTTTCTCGAACGTTGAACCCAAATAATGCAGGCAACCAATATCAATGCCATCGGAGGAAGAATCATTAACCCATTATTAACATATCCGGCATCGTACAATGCCTGCGGAATAACTTTAAATCCTAATAAAGTTCCAGATCCAAGTAATTCACGGAAAAAAGCCACTACTACCAAAATCCATGCGTATCCAAAACCGTTTCCTAATCCGTCGATAAACGATTCCCATGGTTTATTTCCCATGGCAAAAGCTTCAAGACGACCCATTAATATACAGTTTGTAATAATTAATCCGATATAAACCGAAAGTTGTACACTCACATCGTAAGCAAAAGCTTTAAGAACCTCGCTTACTACAGTTACAAGCGCGGCTACAACTACTAATTGCACGATAATACGAATACGGTTTGGAACTGTATTGCGTAAAAGTGAGATAATAACATTGGCAAAGGCAACGATAATTGTTACTGAAATACCCATAACAAGTGCAGGTTCAAGCTTTGCAGTTACAGCCAAAGCGGAACAAATACCAAGCACCTGAACTGTAATAGGGTTATTTTTACTGAGCGGACCTAAGAAAACCTGTTTAGTTTTTTCTGAAAATAATTTACTCATTTTTCGAATCCTCCAATTTTAATTTTTAAAAAAGGCATTGTACTGTCCGATACTGTTCAGCAACATTGCTTCAACACCTTTACTTGTGATTGTACCACCAGAAATAGCATCAACCTGTTCTTTACCTTCAGCCGTTTGTCCGGCTTTCATTACTGCTATCGATACAAAATCTTTTAATTCGTTCAATACATGTTTTCCAATAAATTGCTTTTTGAAATTATCAGTAGAAATTTCTGCACCCAAGCCGGGAGTTTCACTTGCGTGTGAAAAATAAGTTCCGAAAACAGTGTTTTTATCATCGTTTAGGGCGATATATCCCCAAATTGGTCCCCACAAACCCGCGCCTCGTACAGGAATAATGTATTTTGTAGCTCCATCAATTTCGGCTACATAAACCGGTAGTTTCCTTTTATCGAGCGATTTAGCAGTTTCTTTTATAATATCAATTTCAAATGCTTTATTTTTACCTTCGGCAATGATTGTTGCTTTGGAGTCAATAACTTCTTCCTTAACAATATATTTGTCGTACAAGGCAGCAGCATCCTGATCCTGAATATCAATCCATAATGAACTCAGGATTTGCTTCTTTTTATCAAGTTCAACATTTTGAGTTTGTTTATCTTTAAGTCCGCTCGAAACCAATGCCAGCAATAATGCTACCACCACTACCATTATTACAGCGTAAATCAATGTATAGTTGTTACTATTTGTATTCATCGTTTTTCCTCCGTTTATTTAGTTAGTTTTGGCGCGTTTTAAGCGACGTTTAATATTGGCTTCAACCACATAATGGTCAATAAGCGGTGCAAAAATATTCATCAGTAAAATTGCAAGCATCATTCCTTCGGGATAACCCGGATTTAATACACGTATGATAATTGCCATTGCGCCAATTAATGAGCCGTAAATCCATTTTCCGGTTTCGGTACGAGCAGAAGTAACCGGGTCGGTTGCCATAAAAACAGCGCCAAATGCAAAACCTCCGAATACTAAATGGCTGTACCACGGAAATTGTGCTGATGCTGTGTCAGGTCCGGTCAGGTTGAAAATAAAAGCCATTATTGCGCCCCCTGCAAAAACAGAAAACATTGTTTTCCAGCTTGCAACACGTGTAATAAGCAGCAATAAGGCTCCAAGAAGTATTGCTATAGTAGAAGTTTCGCCAACAGAACCGGGAATCAATCCAATAAAGCCATCGATAAATGAAATGGGCTCACGAACTATGTTTTCGAGTTGTACATTTGAAGTAGCAGCAGTGGCCACTTGTCCGAGCGGAGTTGCGCCCGAAAATGCATCAACAACATTTCCTGCACCCAAACCAAAAGTGTCCGCGGTGCGAACCCAAACTTTATCGCCCGACATAAATGTTGGATAGGCAAAGAAAAGGAAAGCGCGCGTTACAAGCGCAACGTTGAAGATATTCATACCAGTTCCGCCAAAAACTTCTTTAGCAAAAATTACTGCGAAAGCAGTTGCAACGGCAATCATCCACAGCGGTGTGTCAACAGGTACGATTAAAGGAATCAAAAATCCGGTTACCAAAAATCCTTCCTGAATTTCGTGCCCCTTAATTTGAGCTACGATAAATTCTATTCCAAGCCCTACAACATAAGAAACTACAATTATCGGAAGAACCGCAAGTAATCCAAAAATAAAAGTCGGCCAAAAATCGGCGTGTTGTCCTATGGCTAAATAATGTTGGTAACCAACATTGTACATGCCAAATAATAAAGCAGGAACCAATGCCATAACCACCATAATCATGGTGCGTTTTGAGTCAACAGCATCATGAATGTGAGTTCCGCTTTTAGAGGTTTTGTTCGGTACGAAAAGGAAAGTTTCAAATCCATCGAATACCGAATGCAATTTCTCAAATTTACCACCTTTTTCGAAGTGCGGTTTTACATTATCTATTATTTTTCTTAAAGCATTCATATTTATTAAATTCCCCTTTTGGGGATTTAGGGGTTATTCAAGTTCAGCTTTCATATTATCAAGCGCATCGCGCACAATTTTCTGTAAAGGTAGCTTCGATGTACAAACATATTCACACAATGCAACATCCTCAGGCGCAATTTCGTAAGCTCCGAGCGCTTCCATTTTATCAATATTGCCTGTTATCATTGCTTTAAACAAAAATTCAGGCAAGATATCCATTGGCAAAACATTGTCATATTCTCCCGACATAATTATGGCACGTTCGCCGCCCATAATACGTGTGTCGTAATCATATTTTTTTTGTCCGAATAATTTCTTGTATAGTTTGCTCTCGAATAAACCTGTAAGGAATGTTCCGCTTACACTAAACTTGTTGAAACGCGGCATTGCCCATCCAATCAATTCATGAACGTCTTTACCTTCGTGAATTACAGTAACCTGTGTGGCATAAGGATCGATAAATTCGATATCCTTAACTTTAATTCCGGTTAGAACATTACCGCTGATTATACGGTTGATATTTTTTTTATCAAGTTTTCCTGCAACAAAAGTTTTTACCAAACAGCCCGGAAGAGTTTGGAAATATTGCGGTTGCAATACTTCGGGACCTGTAAGTGCTACAGTGCGTGTGAGATCCACAATTCCTTTTTTAAATAACCGGCCAATGTACAAAACATCCTGCGCGTTAATTGTCCAAACTACTTCACCTTTGTTTACCGGATTTATTTTGTTGATTTGAATCCCAACGTTTCCAACCGGATGCGGACCATCAAATTCAGTAATAGTAACATTGGTAATGTTGCCAAAAGTTTTATTTCCGGCTTTAACACCTAAGTTAATAACACCGGTTGTCATTTTTTTTAATGCATCGATACCGGTTTGAAAATCTTTAAGTTGACCGCCGATAACATAATCGTAATTAGGCGCTAAAGGAGCGCTGTCAAATGTCGATATGAAAATAGCTTTTGGAGTTTCGTTTGGATTGGCAATTACATCGTAAGGGCGTTGTTTTATGTAAGTCCACATTCCTGAGGAAAGTAGTAGCGATTTAATTTCATCTCCTGTGAGTTTGTCGGGAGAATTTACTTTAAATTTTTCGGCTGTGTTTTTATTATCATTTGAAATGATAATACTCAATATTTTTCGTCGTTCGCCTCTGTTTACGGCTTTTATTGTTCCACTTACGGGCGAAACGAAGTTTATTGATGCATGTTTTTTGTCATTAAACACGGGCGTACCGGCTTTTACCTCATCGCCCTCTCTGACCAACATCTTCGGAATTATTCCGTGGTAGTAGTCAGGTATCAGTCCGATTTCGGAAGAAACCACCATTTCTCCGGTAATTTCTTTAGCTTTTCCTTCGATCTGAATGTCTAAACCACGTTTAGTTTTAATCAGCTTTGCCATTTTTTATGTTTGATAATTATAATTTCAGAACTCCTTCTGTTTTATTATGAAGTTTTATTTGTAAAACCATCATGATAAATTATTAAAAATAATTTGAATATCAGCGACTTAATAATTGAAATGTCTTCCGCAGAAAGATTTGCAAAAATAAAACATTTTCAGCGTTTTTCGTTTATGTATTAATGAAAAAATTCATTATTTACTAACAAAATTTTAATTCATTCATTATGTGTTGATTACAAATAGTTAATAAATTTAAAATTATCTGATTGTTTGTGTTTTCGTTAAGCTGCTTATCAATAATTCATCAAAAATCTTGTTTAATAAAGGAAGATAAGTGTAAATGAATGTATATGTCAATACTAAATCTGATAAAATAATGTTTACTTTTGTGGCAAGATAATTGATAAAACATTGAAAAATCAGTGAAATATGAGAAAATATATTGCATTCTTAATCATCTTTTTAAACACATTTCTTATTTCTGCTCAAAATGTATTTACAACCAGAATTTTTAAGCAGGATATTAAAACACTTCAGGCAGGTATCAAAAGACAAAAGTTTTTGTTGCCAATTATTGAATTAGGCAGCAGCGACTTGCTTGAATTCAGTTTTGATCAAATGTCGCACGAGTCGCGTACCTATCGCTATAAAGTAATACACCTCAATGCCGACAGAACACCTTCGGATTTAATGTCGAGTGAATATTTGTCGGGATTTACCAATGCTGATATTTCTGATTATGCATTATCTATAAATGCAACGTATTTATATACGCACTACAAATTTAATTTACCCAACGAAAATATCTCATTTAAAATTTCGGGAAATTACGCTGTTGTAATCTATCAGGATAATAAACCGGAAGATCCGGTGGCAATCGCATGTTTTTCGATTGTCGAACCCAAAGTAGGAATTTCGGCTGTTGTGCGAGGAAATACAGATACTGAATTAAACGGACGATATCAACAAATAGATTTTGATGTGGCATTAAAAGGTTATCGCGTTCGCGATGCCAATGCAGAAATTAAGGTAATAGTTCGACAAAATAACCGAACGGACAATGAAGTTATTAATTTAAAACCTACTTATTTATCCGGCGACAAATTGAGTTTTGTAAATAATCGTCAGTTGATTTTTGAGGGTGGCAATGAATATCATCGGTTTGATATTTCTTCGGTTTACTCAGCCAGCGAAGGAATTGAGGATATAAAATATGTTCAGCCGCATTATGAGGTTTTATTAACGCCGAATAAGGTACAAACTTCGAAAACTTATATGCACAACTTTGATGTAAACGGAAAATTTCTGATAAATTATCAGGAGGCTTTTGATAATGTACATACAGAAGCCGATTATATGTTGGTGCATTTCCGTTTGCCGGTAAAACAGGTTTTTTTCGATGGTCAAATTTTTTTAGGTGGAGAATTGAATTACAATCTATTGAACGATGCCTCGCGAATGCAATATGATGCCAAAAATGAAATGTATTATAAATCGATATTGTTAAAACAGGGAGGTTATAACTATCAATTCTGGTTTGTGCCAAAAGGGGAAAAAAAAGCATCCGTAGAAAGAGTTGATGGCAGTTACTGGCAAACCCGCAACGAATATACCATTTATGTTTATCACCGCGCCTGGGGCGAAAGGTATGATAGATTGGTGGGAGTGAAGCAGTTGGAGTAATGGTGATTGGGTGATTAGTTAATTAACCAATCACCAACTTCCCCTGCCACGTATCTCTTTCCATCAATCGTTTTTCAATTTTTGCTACGAATTCAAAATTTTTCAATCCCCAGTCAGGTAAAATAAGAAATTGGGACGGCGATTGTGAAACAAACCGTTCAACAGCAATTTTTGGATCAAGCAATTCAAGAAAATCGATAACCAAATCGATATACTCATAACTTGTCAAGAGCCTGAACCATTCAGGATTTTCGGCAAACTGTCGTGCCATTTTAGTGCCTCTTACCAATTGCAATTGATGAAGTTTAATAGCAGTCAGCGGTAATTCCGATATTTTTCGCGCGTGATTTAAAATTGTTTCGGTTGATTCGTGCGGTAATCCGAGAATAAAGTGAGCGCCTGTTTTAATGCCCAAAGCTGCTGTTTTTTTTATTGCATTCACCGAGCATTCATAATCGTGCCCGCGATTGATAAATGTTAATGTATTATTATCGGTAGATTCTACACCATATTCTATCATCACATAGCACTTGCGCGACAATTCCAGAAAAAACTCAAGAATTTCATCGTTCACGCAATCGGGACGTGTGCCCACAACTACTCCTTTAACTTTGGGATGTGCGAGCGCTTCAAGATATATTTTTTGCAGATGTTCGAGTGAATCGTAAGTGTTAGTATAAGACTGAAAATAAGCTAAATACGATTGATTGGTGTATTTATGTTTGAAAAAATCAATGCCTTCATTTAATTGTTCGGTTATAGTTTTTGAAGGAAGACAATAACCGGGAACAAAAGTTTGATTGTTGCAATAGGTACATCCGCCATTCCCTTTTGAACCATCGCGGTTTGGGCAAGTGAAACCTGCATTAATCGAAATTTTTTGAACTCTTTCTTCAAATTCTTCTTTCAGTACACGGTTATAATTCAGATAACGAATATCGCCGGGAAAATTATATGATTTTTCGTTCATGAAATTTGTTTTTGTTGTTTTCGGTAATTTACCAGAAAAATTCCTGCAAGCACTACCAAAGCTCCGAGAATTTCAGCTGTGGTTAGTAATTCGCCAAGTATAGGAACAGAAAATAATGCGGTAAACACACTTTGGCTCAATAAAGTTACCGACGCAAGTGTAGGATGTATATGTCCCAATGCCTGATTTATTGCTAACCAACCAACAAGCTGAGGTATAAGTCCGAGCGCTATCAGCGAAAACCATGTTACACTGCTGAATCCTGTTAGAGGCGTAGCAGTAAAGAAACAAATTAAACCTAAAACTATTGTGCTTGAAATCATTGAAATTGCGGTAAACGAAACCGTGTCGAGTGTATTTCGTCCTTTACGAACCGTTAATAAATACACACCATAAAACACACTTGCCAATATTGCCAGCAAATTTCCTTTATTTAATCCGGTAAGTGTAATCTGATCAAAACCAACTATAATTGCAACACCTGTTATTGCTATAAGTGTACCAAACCAAAATGTTTTAAAAGGTTTTTCCCTGAAAAAAAACAAAGCTCCCAACCCAACCCAAACAGGCGCCAAGTTTGCCAAAAGTGTTGAAACAGATGCTTTTGAAAGCATTATAGACGAATTCCATGTTGCTATATCGAGTGCGAAAAGTACACCACATATAATGGCGACTTTAATTCCCCGCATGCTGTAAACAGGTTTACGGAAAAAGTACCAAACCGGCAAAATACCTAAAGTTCCGAAAAATAATCGATAAAATCCCGAACCGAAACCGCTGATATTGGCTGTTTTAACCAATATAGCCGACCACGAAATGCACAAAACACCTGTTAAAAGTAACAGGTAATTCGTAAGCAGGCTTTGAGAGTGAGGTTTATTCATTTTTTATTTTTTATCTCAGGAAATAGCTTGCAAAAATAGTGGTTTTATATGTGAACTTAATTTTTTGGAGTGAAACAAAAGTAAAGTAATAATGTTTTTTGTTTGATCAAAATTTAATTGTATCCATAGATATTCATATATCAGATAAGAAAATAAATCACTATCAACCGAGATAAATTGAAATTCGGTTGATTTTATTTTTAAATTGTTTA
>CAYONE010000037.1:0-38856 GCA_964405245.1 uncultured Paludibacter sp. | reverse complement strand
ATAAATATTTGAAATTGCAAAATCAGCTTTTTTGAAAACTTTCGTACGGCAGTGGTGGAGTTTTAGTTATTAGTTACGAGTAATAATTGAAAAATGAAAAATGAAAAATGAAAAATGAAAAAATGTAACTCTCACTTTAATAATTTCTTAGTTTCTCACTATCAACTTTATGAATTTTACGAACTTTATAAATTTAACAAACTCTGAAACTTCTTTCCGACCCCAAAACACAAAACACTTTTTGTTTTTATAACTAAAGCTTTTTAACGCCATGTCGAATATTTTGTATCTTTGCAACTTCTCGAAAATGAATTAATATAAGTCTGAAGTAAACATTTTTTTTGTGAAGAGATTTTTTCTGATTTTGAGCTTTTTAATTACGGCGTTGAATCTTGTTTCGCAAATGCCGTTTCAGAATAAATATGTTAAAACCTGGAGAGTAAAAGATAACTTTGGTAGTGCCGATACTATTCCTGTAGATACATTTTATCTTAATTTTCAGGATCACAACCCTGTGGATCGTTATAGCATTTCTAATTCCTACAATGGAATTTTAGGTTCGCCATTACAATCAAAAATTTATACTGACCGTCGTGATAATAATTCGTTTATTTTTGCCGATCCGTATTATCCTTATCTTCGTCAGATTGAAACGCATACTTTTTATAACACTAAAACTCCATTTACAGAATTGAAGTATCTTACAGGAGGTACGCAATATAACGAAGAAGAGCAATTTACATTTCTTTTTACCGCGAATGCAAATAAGCGATTGAATTTTGGAACTAATCTTGATTTAATTTATGCTAAAGGCGAATATCAGGATCAGGCTGCTAAACGATTTGCAGGAACACTTTTTGGGAGTTATTCAGGAGAAAGATATTCTGCAACCGGACTTATTGCTTTTAACAGGCACAATAATTATGAAAATGGAGGTATTACCAAGTCAAGCTATATAACTAATCCTCCACGTGGAACCAATTCCAAAAATATTCCGGTTAATATTCAGGGTTATTCAGATTTAATGTATCTGCAATTTTTTTACAATCATCAATATACACTTGGTATTCAACGACGCATTTCTAATCAAAAAGATTCTTCCTTAACCGAGTTTGTTCCGGTTACACGTTTTGTACATACTTTGAAATATGATGATGGACGGAAAAGATATTTCGAAAAAACATCAGAAAAAGATTTTTATAAGAATACTTATTATAATACAACTCAAACCAACGATACGGCAGCTCAACAAACAATTACAAACAGGTTTGCAATTGGAATGGCCGAAGAGTTTAATAAATGGTTGAAATTTGGTTTAAATGCTTATGTCGAGAATGATATTGAACGTTTTTCCTTTATCGAAGATACTCTGATAGGTCATCAACTAAAATCAAATACAAAACTTGGTGCGGTTTTACTCAAGGATCAGGGTAAATATTTCAGGTGTAATTTCGCCGGAGATTTAACAATGATGGGTTATAAAGCCGGAGATTTTAATCTTAATGCAAATATTGGCGGATATTTTAGAATAAGGAAAGATAGTTTGGTTTTAAAAGCTGCAGGGTTTATAAGAAGTAATGAACCTGAATATTTCATTCAACATTATAATTCCAACCACTTTAAGTGGGATAATAACTTTACTAAAACTTATAAAACACATCTTCGCGGAAATCTTTCGATACCAACACGTCGTTTTTCATTTGAAATGAATTTAGAAAATGTAGCAAAACAAATCTATTACGATACGCTTGGTTTACCGGCTCAACACGAAGGAAATGTACAGGTTTTAAACGCTCGTTTAAAACAGGATTTCAGGCTCGGAAAATTTGGTTTCGAAAACGATGTAGTTTATCAGTTAACTTCAAACAGCGATATTATACCTTTACCAATGCTCGTTCTGCATCATAATTTATATTATACTGATAAATGGTTCGATGTACTAACTTTGCAGTTGGGTGTGAATGTAAATTATCATACAAAGTATTTTGCACCGGGTTATATGCCGGCAACAGGAAGATTTTATAATCAACGGGAAGAGTTAATAGGAAATTATCCGCTTTTGAATGTTTATGGAACTTTTCACCTGAAACGCGCCCGTTTTTTTGCGGAATATTACCATGTTAATCAATTATTTATGAAAGGCGCTTATTTTTCAATGCCTTTGTATCCGATAAATCCTGCAATTTTTAAAATGGGGCTAACCTGGACTTTTTACGACTAAACAAATAAAAAAAGCTGCCAAAAAAATAAGGCAGCTTTTTTCATAATTCAAGAAATCTTTTCTTTTTCTTCCTGCAGGTTAATTTCAACACCTTTTTTATCGTAAAACTTATACTGTAAAAAACCCATTTTTTCTGAAGCTATTACTTTACATCCTTTTCCGAATTTTATTTTCCATTGCATTTTGAGCGAAAAAAGTCCTTTCGACAAAAATGCGTTCACATAAGGATGAATGTGTAATGTAAATTCTTTAACGTTCAACTTGCTTCTGAGTAATTCAATTTTGTTCTCAAGTTGATCGGTAAACAGTATCGAAGGTTTTGTGTGACCTGTACCATAACACGTTGGACAGGTTTCTTCAATATCGATAAAAGTAACAGGTCTCACTCTTTGTCGGGTCATTTGCATGAGACCGAACTTGCTTAAAGGCAAAATGTTATGTTTAGCCCTGTCGTTTTGCATCACTTCGCGCATTCTGTCGTAAACTTTTTGCCGGTTTTCTGAGTCGTGCATATCAATGAAATCAATCACGATAATGCCTCCCATATCTCTTAGTCGAAGCTGCCGAGCAATTTCATCAACTGCTGCCAGATTTACATCTAATGCATTGTCTTCTTGTCCGCTGCCGGCTTTCGAGCGATTTCCGCTGTTTACATCTATTACATGAAGTGCTTCGGTGTGTTCTATTATCAGATAAGCACCACTCTTAAACGAAACTGTTTTACCAAATGCCGATTTAATTTGTTTTGTTAATCCAAAACTATCGAAAATCGGGGTTTCTTCTTTGTAATGTTTTACAATGTCTTTTTTTTCAGGCGCTATCAGTTCAACATAATCTTTTACTTCGCTAAAAACATTTTGATCGTTAATATGTATTTGTTTGAAGCTTGTATTGAATAAATCCCTGATAATTCCTACTGTGCGACCTAATTCTTCCAATATTAGGGAAACTCCCTTCGACTGCTGTACTTTGATTACTGTTTCTTCCCAACGTTTTACGAGTATTTTTAACTCATTGTCGAGTTCTGCTACTTTTTTGTCTTCGGCAACAGTACGTACAATTACTCCGAAACCTCTCGGTTTAATGCTTTGTATCAGCTGTTTCAATCTGAAACGTTCTTCTTCGGTTTTAATTTTTTGCGATACCGACACTTTATCGGCAAAAGGTATTAAAACCAAAAATCGTCCTGCTATCGAAATTTCTGCAGTTAACCGGGGTCCTTTTGTAGAAATTGGCTCTTTTGCTATTTGTACAAGTATGTCCTGTCCGGTTTTTAGTACATCGGTAATCGAACCGTTTTTTTCGATTTCAGGGAGTAATTTAATTTTTTGAATTGCAGGTACTTTTTTACGGTCGCTAAGTATCTGCGTCGAAAATTGGTAAAGTGTGTTGAAATTTGAACCTAAATCAAGATAATGAAGAAAAGCATCTTTTTCGTGTCCTACATCCACAAAGGCTGCATTAAGACCGGGCATTATTTTTTTTACCTTACCGAGGTAGATATTTCCAACCGAAAATTGTTCTTCGCGGGTTTCCTGGTTTAATTCTACTAATCGTTTGTCTTCGAGCAGCGCAATAGAAATTTCAGATGGTTGTACATCTACTACTAATTCGCTATTCACTTTTTCTTTTTTTATAGTTCGATTTTTAAAAAAAAACAAACTTAAAACCAGATAGTGCTTTTAAGTTTGTTTTAGGTGTTAAAAAACTGTTAGACTCAAAATCCAGTTTATTTCTTTTTGTGTCTGTTTTTTCTTAAACGTTTTTTACGCTTGTGCGTTGACATTTTATGTCTTTTTCTTTTCTTTCCGCTTGGCATTTGTATTTATTTTACAGTTTGAAAAATTTATTTTACAGTGCCTACAAATGTTTTTGCAGGTTTGAAAGCAGGAATCTTATGTGCCGGGATAATGATTGTTGTATTCTTCGAAATGTTACGGGCGGTTTTTTCTGCTCTTTCTTTAATAATGAAACTTCCGAAACCTCTTAAATATACATTCTCGTTTTTCGAAAGTGAAATTTTTACTGCTTCCATGAAAGCTTCAACAGTTTGCAATACAGTTGCCTTGTCGATACCTGTATTTTTCGAAATCTCGTTTACGATATCTGCTTTTGTCATTTTGGTAATGTTTTTTTTGATTTGTTAGTAATATATTTTATTTAAAAAAAATTTAGCGCAAATGGACTGCAAATATATAGCTTTTATTCTGATTAGTAAAACTTTTGATAATTATTTTCAAAAGTTTTTTCTTTTTCTATTGAATGTAATTTGATTTATGAGTTCAGATTATTGCACCAATGGTGTTTTTACTAAAATTCGATAAGTATTGTATTTTTTGTTTATAAAATGATAATATAATAGTATTGATTTTCAGTTAATTATGTCATTATTTTATTTAAGGAAGAATTTAAAAATTTTCATCCTCAACTTTTTAATTTTTTAGAAACTATTTTTCTATAACTTTGTTATCAATAATTCTAAAGATAATTAACGGTACAAAATTATATAAATGTCAGAACCACAGAATAATATAAAAACATCACTTTCGAAAATATTAATTCGATGGTATGATCAGAATAAACGAGATTTGCCTTGGCGTGATACCTCTGATCCGTATAAAATATGGATATCGGAGGTAATTCTTCAACAAACTCGTGTAACTCAGGGAATAGATTATTATTACAAGTTTCTTGCTAAATTTCCTGATGTGATTTCGCTTGCACAAGAGCACGAGGATGAGGTTTTAAAAATTTGGCAGGGACTTGGATATTATTCGAGAGCAAGAAATATGAGATTTGCTGCAGGTCAGATAATGAATGAGTTTAACGGTAAATTTCCTGATAATTATTTTGATATGAGGAAATTAAAAGGTGTTGGTGAATATACCGCTTCGGCTATTTGTTCTATTGCTTTTAATTTGCCATATCCTGTGGTTGATGGTAATGTTATGAGGGTTTTATCAAGGTTTTTCGGAATTGCCGTACCCGTTGATACAACCGATGGTTATAAGCAGATTAGTTTTTTTGCTGCCGAAATACTTGATAATAAGCAAGCAGGATTACAAAATCAAGCGCTGATGGAATTTGGAGCTCTAAAGTGTGTGCCGGTTTCACCTGCATGCAATACTTGTCCTATAAATGAAAACTGTTTTGCGTACCAAAACAATTTGGTGAAATTGCTCCCGGTTAAATCAAAGAAAATACAGTTGAAACACCGTTTTTTTAATTATCTGCTTATAAAATTGGGAAATGATATTTTTATAAATAAACGCGCCGATGAAGATATTTGGAAGAATCTTTATGAATTTCCATTAATTGAAACCGATAAATTATTGTCGAAAGAAGAGTTGGCTGAAACCGATATTTTTCAAAATTTAATAAAAGGTATTGGTTTAGTTGAAATTAAAGACAATATTTTTTCTGCACGACACGTGCTTACACATCAGATTATAAATGCGCGTTTGTTTACGGTTAATATTTCAAATAAAAATATACAGCTTGAAAATTTCATTCAGATTAAAGAATATGAAATACAATCCTATCCGGTTTCGAGGCTCGTGGAGAAACTTTTTGAAAAAAATATCAAACAAAAAAATCCCGTGAAGTAAATACTTACGGGATTTTCTATGATATAATTTTTGTACTAAAGAGCGAAATGTTTTTTTACTAATTGTTCAAATTCATTTAAATCGCGGTAGCCAACTTCGCTGACGTAGTTGGTTTTTGAATTTACAAAAACAATTGTTGGCATAGCCTTAACATTAAAAAGTTTAGCTACTTGCGGATCTTTGTCAACATCAACTTTATAAACTATAAGTTTTCCTTTGTATTTATTTTGAATTTCCTGCAAGTGAGGTGCAAGCATTTTACATGGTCGACACCATGTTGCATGAAAGTCAAGGATTATTGGTGTTTTACCAATACGCTTAAAATTACTATCCTTGTCAAAGTTCCATACTTTTTGTTTGAATTGAGCTGCATTTAACTCAATTATTTTTACATTATTATCCGATTGAGAAAAAGTATTAATGCTGAAAAACAGCATAATAACAATTGCCTGAAATGTTTTAATCATAAATGTTACGAGTTATTGAATGATTGATTTTATTCTATTTATTTTAATTGTTGAGTTTATAATTTGTTTATTGATTTTTACAATGTCACGTTTCAAAATCCAGAAATGGTAACTTTCTACAATTGATTTTAAATCCTGCAGATTTAAAAAATATGAAAGCTCACGATTCCCTTTAAGGCTTACTTTAATTTTTGAGTTTTGATTTTCATAAATGAATTTTACAATGTTTTCGGCACTTGTACCACCAAAAATTACCGATTCATAATAATTTTCACCATCGTTATAACCATGTTCTGAAAAAATTGTTCGAACTACCGTATCAGTTTCTGCAAAATATTCTCCTGATGATACTCTGAGTAAATTGTGATTAATTTTTGAACCGGAAATAATACTGAAAATTTTGAGTTCGCCGTTTTCATCAGTTTTAATTTTCAGATAATTTCTACCTGTATTTTTTTCAGTTAACAGCATTTTATGTACAAAATTTCCTGTTTCTTCAAAAAGAGTATCTTTTTCGAATTTGAATTTTTTTGATATTGAATCCATTTTTTGTAAAAGTTCAGGAAGAATACTGTCGCAATATTGAATGTTTCTCAGACTTTCACGTAAAGTTATGGTATCCTGAAGCGCATTAACTATTTTACGCTTATCTACGAGCATTCTATAATTCACATGAAAGCTATCGATTTTTACTTTAGCTAAATTATATGATTTATTGTTTATAAGTTCTTCGATAAGATAAATATCATTTTCAGCCAATTTTGCTTGTTTTTCCTTATTGTTACAGCCTGATAAAAGCAAAAGTAACATAATGACAATTATTACAGATATTGATCTCATTATTGCTAAATAACTAATAGTTCACTATTTAAATAAAAAACCCAACGAAAATTCCATTCTTCCGGGATATACTTCCAAATCACTTGTATTGGTATATCTACCTGAGTTAATGTAGGCTTTTGAATCGGCTGTGTTTGTAAAGTCTCTTTTATAAGCAATTTCACCAATAAGTTTAAATTTTTTTGTGATTTTAAGTTCGCTGCCAACAGAAATCAGGAAACCAGCATTTGTAGGGTTTGTTAAATAATATATATCGATAGGGTTTGAAACCTGATTTGAATATAATTTTTTGTGTTTCTCTATTGCTGTAAGAACAAATCCACTGGTTAAACCTCCCTGTAAAAAGTAAGAAATACGACCAAGGGCGGGTGTTTTAATTTTTAAACCAAGTGGAACTTCAATCTGGGAGTAGTTAAATTTAGAAGTTGTTGTGTCCTTCAATGATTGATTATCAAAAGCATATCCACCATAAGTGTTGTAGTTGATACCTGAAACAACCGAAATCAGGTTGTTAATAGAATATTCAGCTATACCTCCGAAACCATATTTAAGGCTGGCTCCGCCAGCCTGTAGGTCGTAGTGATTTACGTGTAACCAACTTATAGCAGGACTTAAGCGAAATCCGAAAGTAAATTGATCCATATTAAGTTTCGAAATATCAATTTTTGAAATATCAATTTTCGAAATATCAACTTTGGTTTTGGGGAATTCAATACTCTGTGAAAGGATTACCTTTACAGGAAAAAGTATGAATACTATTAAAACAAGGAATGTTTTCATTAAAGATATAATTAAAAGTTGATTTTTTGATAAAATTTTTTGTGCAAATTTACAGCAATTTTTATACCAACGATAATTTACAGCAAATTTACTAAAATAAACATCTACAGTTGATAATGATTAACTTTTAATTACAAACATTTGTCAAAATAGTATTTTTCATACTTTTTCATAGTTTTAAATGTGATTTATTATTCAAAACAGTTTTTTATTTTCTGAAAAAACAAATATCTTTGCAAATCTATTTTCCCATAATGAATTAATTATGTATAAAAACAGTGTTCGAATAATACAAATTCTTATTTCAGCCTTAATTTTCACTTCTTGTATTACTGCCCGAAAAGTAAATTATCTGCAGAAACCAGATTTCCTGATACCTTCGTATAAAGATACTACAACCTACGAAGATTATTTACTCAAACCAGGCGATAGATTGTATGTAAAAGTATATTCAACTGACGAAAAGACCAATATGCTTTTCAATGGAGCACAGCAAGTTAGTCAAATGATGATGTCAGCCGGAAGCAGTCAGGGTGGAGGAAGTTCATATTTGGATTTATATACTTATCAAATTCAAGATGATGGTACTATAACTTTTCCTATGTTAGGTAAGGTTTATATAGAAGGGATGGCAGTTCGGGACGCAACTCTTAAACTTGAAAAGGAAATTGAACCATATTATCGCTTCAGTACAGTTGAAATGAAAATTGTACAGAGATATTTTAGTGTACTTGGTAGTGGTAAAGTAGGTTATTTTGCTATACCTCGCGAAAAAATTAATATTTTTCAGGCACTTTCTATGGCTGGAAATATAGATCTTTATGGAGACAGAACAAAAGTTCGCATCATAAGAGAAGGTAAAAACGGAACCGAAATAAAAACTTTCGATATACGAAGTGCAGATATTATTCATTCAGAATTTTTTTACGTTGAACCAAACGATGTAATTTATATCCAATCTGTTGATGAACAATTTTATAGCGTAACAAATTTAACAAGCTTGTTTGCTACTGTTTTATCTACAATATCATTTGGAACAATTATTTTCCAAACCTTATTTAATCTTGACTAAGATTGTAAATAAATATCAAAGTAAAAGTTATGATTAAGATAAATCGTTTAGTATATTTTGTGCTCATAATAGTTTTTTTTACCTCTTGTTATAATTATCAGAGTATAGGATTATTGCAAGAAAATAATATTTTTTTGCCAAAATACGAAAAGGCAGAATTCACTCCTTACAAAATTAAAGTTAACGATGAAATTATTTATCGTTTGCTTACCTCTGATGAAGTAACTTCAAAATTAATAAGTAGCGAGTCCGGTTCATCTGGTCAATACGTTAATTCTTATCGAGTTTTTCCAGATGGAACAATTGATTTACCTTTTATTAGGAATATCAAAGTAAAAGGATTAACCATAAATGAAGCTGAAAGAGTAGTAGAAGATAAATTTAAAGAACTTATACCTGATGCAAGTATTAAACTTAGCATAGCAAATAAGACATTTACAATTATTGGAGAAGCTCAAAACGGTGTTTATCCAATTTATAAAGAGAAACTCACAATCTTTCAGGCATTGTCTATGTCGGGAATGTTAAGTTTAACCGGCGATCCTAAACACATTAGAATACTCAGAGAAACTGATGATGGAGGAATCGAAACTCTCAATTTTGATATCAGGCCAAAAAGTATTATTGAATCGAAATATTATTATATTTACCCAAACGATATTATATATGTTCAACGCGAACCGGCAAGTTTTTACAAAGTTGCAAATTATAACGGTTTTATCGGAACAATTACTACTTCACTTACGTTTCTAATTCAAGTTTTATATTACAGCAAATTTTAATTTTATTATTCTGAAAACTGGCGTACAATTATGGAAATTAACAAGAAAAATATTGAGGCAATAAATAACGAAAAACCATTTACCGATGAAGAATCAAGTTTTGATTTTAAAGAGTGGTTATCGATTTTTTTTCACTACTGGTACTTATTTGTTATTGGTTTAATACTATCACTTGGTATAGCATATCTGCAAAATCGTAAGTTTATACCATCTTATTACTCATCAGGTACATTGATTATTAAAGAAGATAAATCTCAATACAGTGGAACTCAGGCATTGATGGAAGGTTTTAAAGTTGACGATGGTATGCGTAATATTAATAACCAGATTATTATTATGCGTTCAAATGATTTAATAACAAAAGTTTTCGATAGTTTACCTCACTTTTCAATCGATTATATTTCTCAGGGTAACTTTAAAACACGTAATTTATATAAGAACTCACCTGTTATTATTAAAGCAGATTATATATCACCTGAAGCGTATAACATTTTTTTTAAAATTAGTATCAATCCTAATGGTACTTTTAAAATTACTGCTGAGGATAATAAAATGTATGAAGATTTTGAAGTCGCTGCAAAATTTGGACAAACCATTCAGCATAATCTGTTTTTTATTTCAGTATCAAAAAACTATACTCTTAATGAAAAAAGAGATATTTACTTTCGATTTAGAAGTCGGGAATCACTTGTTTCCGAGTTTACTTCAAAATTAAGGTTTAATCCACGTGTTGATAATTCCAATGTAATAGAAGTTGGATTGGATAGTGAAACTCCTGAACGTGATATTGATTTTCTAAATGCACTTTTTAACACTTACTTGGCGGATAATCTTGAAAAAAAGAATCTTGTAGCTATTCGTACAATGGATTTTATCGATAATCAGTTGAGTAATGTATCAAAATCTCTTGAAGTTTCAAAAGATGAAATGACAAGTTTCCGTCAAAAAAATCAAATTGTTGATGTTACAAGTCACTCTTCAGAATTAATTGGTAAAGCTACAGGTTATGATACAGAGATGTCAAATATTAGACTTAAAGAAAACTATTTGGATTATTTAAGTAAATATTTAAAAACAAATATGGAAGATGGTACTGTTGTAGCTCCATCGGGTCTTGGATTGAACGAACCTATGTTAATGGCATTAGTACAACAAATAAATGAGTTACATATAAAAAGAAGTGAAGTTACAGAGAAAAATATGTTTTATGCCAAATATACACGCGAAATTGAAAACGTGAAAAATGCGATCAATGAGGTGGTTAAAAACATGAAAGTTACCTTAGAGATTGAAAAAAATGATGTTAACAACAGATATTCTCGTGTAAAACAGGATATTCGCCGTTTACCTCAGATTGAAGTTGAAATGTCGGGAATCGATAGGAAATATAAAATGGATGATAGTTATTATACGTTTTTTCTTCAGAAACGTGCTGAAGCTCAAATATTAAAAGCATCAAATACTCCCGATAATCAAATTCTTGATAAAGCAAGAACAAAAGGTGCAACTAATACTGATAAACGAACGAAAACTACTTTAATTTTCTTTGCCCTTGGTTTGCTTGTTCCTGCAGTTATTGTAATTATTATCGAGTTGTTAAATAATACAATTCACTCAGTTAAAGATGTAGTTAAAAGTTCACCTTTCCCACTTATTGGTATGGTTCGCCATACAAATAGTAACGATCCGCTACTTGTTGCAAAAAATCCTCGTTCCGCATTTACAGAAATGTTCCGTGTAATACGAACACGTATCGAATTTATTGCCCAAAGAAAGAAGAATATTATGATTATGATTTCTTCAGGTGAATCGGGTGATGGGAAAACATATTTCTGTACAAATCTTGCCTGTATTTACGGTATGGCAAGTTCAAAAACTGTACTTGTTGATATGGACATTCGTAAACCATCAATTATTCAAAGATTTAATATACAGCAAACGATTGGTGTAACAAACTATCTTATTGATGAATGTTCGTTAGATGATATTGTAATTAAAATGCCGGATGTTGATTTTGATTTTATTCCTTCAGGAGTTGTACCTCCAAACTGCGGTGAATTAATTCGTTCAGAAAAACTTATTGAAATGTTTCGTGAATTGCGTTCACGATATGATTATATAATTGTTGATACCAGCCCGATTGGTATTGTAGCTGATGCTTATGCACTTGCAATGCAATCGGATGTTAACCTATTTATTGTTCGTAATGAGAAAACCAATAAATCTTTCTATAAAAAGCTTACCGCTCAGCTAAAACTTGATAATATACCAAATTTATATACTGTTATTAATGATATTTCACTCGATGTAACATCATATTATTCAAGTTATTATTCGAGAAGTAATAATTATGGTTATGGATATGGTTATGCTTATGGAGGTTACACTTACGGTTATACATCGAAACGTAAGCGTAAAGAGATGGCTGATTATCATAAATATTATCAGGATGATAAAGATTTATAATAGTAGTATTTAATTATTTAATCAATGAGAAGTTCTAATACGAAATAATTTGTATTTTGACTTCTCATTTATTATATTGAAAACTTAAAATAAAATGAATAAAGTCGCATTAATAACAGGAATTACAGGTCAGGATGGCGCATATCTGGCAGAATTATTATTAAAAAAAGGATATTTGGTACACGGTATTAAACGCAGATCTTCACTTTTTAATACCGATAGAATTGATCACTTGTATCAGGATCCACATGTAAGTAACCGCAATTTGGTGTTGCATTATGGTGATTTAACCGACTCAATGAATTTAACCCGGATAATTCAGGAAATACAGCCCGATGAGATTTATAATTTGGCTGCAATGAGTCATGTAAAAGTTAGTTTCGATACACCTGAATACACTGCTAATGCCGATGGTATAGGTACATTGAGAATCCTTGAAGCTGTCAGGCTTTTAGGTCTTGTAGAAAAAACGCGTATTTATCAAGCATCTACATCCGAACTATATGGCTTAGTACAGGAAGTTCCTCAAAAAGAAACAACTCCGTTTTATCCCCGATCGCCCTATGCAGTAGCTAAAATGTACGCTTACTGGATAACTGTAAACTACCGCGAAGCCTATGGAATTCATGCAAGTAATGGAATATTGTTTAATCATGAGTCACCATTGAGAGGTGAAACTTTTGTTACCAGAAAAATTACCCGCGCTGCTGCTCGTATTGCAATGGGTATGCAGGATAAATTATTTCTTGGAAATCTTTCCGCTAAACGCGACTGGGGTCATGCAAAAGATTATGTAAAAGCCATGTATCTGATTTTACAACAGAATAATCCGGATGATTATGTTATTGCCTCTGGCATAACAACTGAAGTACGAGAATTTGTACGACTTTCATTTTCTGAAATTGGCGTTGAGATAAATTTTACCGGCGAAGGAATAAATGAAAAGGGTTTTATCAGAGATATCAATCAAAATATCTTTACCGAAAAAGTCGGAGAAGAATTTCTTCCGATAATTAAAAATATAAAGATTCCTGTAGTTGAAGTTGATCCTGCATATTTCAGACCAACCGAAGTAGAATTACTCATTGGCGATGCTACAAAAGCCCGTACCAAACTTAATTGGACACCTGAATATCATTTAGCAGGTTTGGTTGATGATATGATGCGTTCTGATATAAAGCTTATGAAAAAGGAAACTTTTCTGAAAAATGCCGGATTTCGTGTTATGAATTATTTTGAATAAACTAAAATTATTTTTCGATGAATTTTAATTCTAAAATTTATGTTGCTGGTCATGCCGGAATGGTTGGCTCTTCTATTGTCAGAAATCTTGAATCGAAAGGTTATAAAAATATAGTTTTTCGTACCATTGATGAACTCGATTTAATGAATGAAAAAGCTGTAGAAGCTTTTTTTGCAATAGAAAAACCTGAATATGTTATACTTGCTGCAGCAAAAGTTGGAGGAATTGTTGCTAACAATGTTTATCGGGCTCAATTTATATATGAAAATCTGATGATACAAAATCACGTAATTCATCAGAGTTACAAATATGGTGTTAAAAAACTTCTGTTTCTGGGTTCTTCATGCATTTATCCAAAATTTGCATCTCAACCGATAACTGAGGATTCGCTCCTTACAGGAATTTTGGAGGAAACCAATGAACCCTATGCTATTGCCAAAATTGCCGGAATAAAAATGTGCGAAGCTTACCATGCACAATATGGATGCAATTTCATTTCGGTTATGCCAACCAATTTGTATGGTCCTAACGATAATTACGATCTCGAAAAATCGCATGTTTTGCCCGCGTTGATTAGAAAAATGTTGCTCGGTAAGTATCTTTCTGAAAACGATATGACAAAAATTCGTGCAGATTTTTCGAAACGCCCTGTTGATGGTGTGGACGGAACATATTCGGAAGAAGTAATACTGAAAGTACTCGAAAAGTATGGAATTAAGCGAACATCTGAAAAGACATCGGTTACGCTTTGGGGAAGCGGTACTCCAAAAAGAGAATTTTTGTATGTTGACGATATGGCAGATGCAAGTGTGTTTGTATTCATGAATTACGATGCACCTGATAAAACTCCTTCACATATTAATATTGGTTGTGGAGAGGATATTGAAATCAGAGAACTTGCATTAATAGTAAAAAATATCACTGAATACGATGGCGAAATTGTTTGGGATAAATCAAAACCAGATGGAACGCCCCGAAAACTTTTAGATGTAAATCGTTTAAAAAGTATTGGTTGGACTCCTTCAGTTACGCTTGAAGATGGAATTAAGCGTGTAGTTTCTAATTATTTAAAACCTTAATATATTTAACACTTTTCAATGGAATATTCTACTGTTATAAAACCCAAAAACAGATTGTTTGAAGTTGATTTAAAAGAAATCTGGCAGTATCGCGATTTATTGATTATGTTTGTAAAACGTGAAATAATAACGCAATACAAACAAACAATACTTGGTCCTGCATGGTTTTTTATTCAACCAATTCTTAATACAATTATATTTATGGTAATTTTTGGTGGAATTGCAAAAATTCCTACCGATGGATTACCTCAGGCATTGTTTTATTTATTGGGCATTGTGAGTTGGAATTATTTTTCTGATTGTTTGAATAAAACTTCTTCAACGTTTAATACAAATCAGGCTATTTTTGGTAAAGTATATTTCCCACGCCTGATAGTTCCCCTTGCAACAGTTATTTCCAATCTTGTAAAGATGGGAATACAATTCATCCTTTTTATAGCTGTTTATGTTTATTTTTTGACAAAGGGAGTCGTAATTTCGCCCAATATTTATTTGTTATTAATTCCTCTGCTTGTAATAATGCTTGCTGGATTATCGCTTGGTTTTGGTATAATTATATCATCGATGACGACTAAATATAGAGACTTGACTATCTTATTTACTTTTGTAGTGCAGTTATGGCAATACGCAACCCCTATAATTTATCCTTTAAGTATGATTCCGGAAAATTATCGTTGGTTGGTTTTAATAAATCCTGTAACTTCAATTGTAGAAACCTTTAAATTCGCAACTATGGGAATAGGTTCTTTTAGTTGGGCTCAGCTTGGATATAGCTTTGGGTTTATGGTTTTTATACTTTTAGTTGGTGTGGTTGTATTTAACAAAGTACAAAGAAGTTTTATGGATACTGTTTAAAAAAATTAACATAAGTTTATATGCGAATTCTTGGTGTTTCAGCTTTTTATCACGATTCGGCAGCGGCATTGATAGTTGACAATCAAATTGTTGCGGCAGCTCAGGAGGAACGTTTTACTCGTGATAAGCATACTCCTGATTTTCCTGTTAATGCTATAAAATATTGTCTTGAAGAAGCAGGTTTGCAAATAGACGAACTTGATGCAGTTGTTTTTTATGATAAACCGTTACTTAAATTCGAACGTTTACTTCAGACTTATTATGCATTTGCCCCACGTGGATTATTTTCGTTTATTAAAGCCATTCCTGTTTGGCTAAACGAAAAGATGTTTCTCAAAAAACTCATATATGATGGTTTAAAAAGTATTTCAGATTATGATAAGAATAAGTTGAAATTACTTTTCCCCGAACATCATCTTTCACATGCAGCAAGTGCCTTTTATCCTTCGCCATATAATGATGCTGCCATTCTTACTATCGATGGAGTAGGAGAGTGGTGTACTGCTTCTATCGCAAAAGGAACTGACAATAAAATTACTATTTTAAAGGAAATGAAATTTCCTCATTCGGTTGGTTTGCTTTACAGTGCATTTACCTATTACCTTGGTTTCACTGTTAATTCAGGAGAATATAAACTTATGGGACTCGCTCCTTATGGTAATCCGGAAGATGAAGAAACAGAGAAATTTATTAAGCTGATTAAGAATAATATCGTTGATATCAAGCAAGATGGATCAGTATGGTTGAATCAGAATTATTTTAACTATGCTACCGGACTACGCATGGTCGATGAAAAACGCTGGAAAGATTTATTTGGTTTTGGCAGACGTGCTTCTGAAGATGAATTAGTTCAAAAGCATTGTAATCTTGCACTTGCCATCCAAAAAATTACTGAAGAAATTGTAATTAAAATGGCCCGCGAGGCTAAACGACTTACAAAATCAGAATATTTGTGCTTGGCAGGAGGAGTTGCGCTCAACTGTGTGGCAAATGGTAAACTTCTTGAAGAAAAAATATTCAAACATATATATATTCAGCCTGCTGCCGGAGATGCCGGAGGTGCACTTGGAGCTGCTTTGGCAGCAAATTATATTTATTTTGATCAGATACGAAAAGTTAACGGAGTAGATGATAGTATGAACGGCTCATATCTTGGACCTGAATATCACGAAAACGAAATAATAGCTACAAACAAAAAAGTTAAAGCAATATCTAAAAAATATACCGATTTTGAACAGCTGGCGACTGTTGTAGCAGAAAATATTTCTAATGGTGCAGTTGTTGGTTGGTTTCAGGGACGAATGGAGTTTGGTCCCAGAGCTTTAGGCAATCGTAGTATTCTTGGTGATCCAAGAAATCCGGATATGCAAAAAAAGCTTAATCTTAAAATCAAGTATCGTGAAGGATTTCGTCCTTTTGCACCTTCAGTATTGGCTGATGATGTAAATGATTATTTTAATCTCGACGAACCATCACCTTATATGCTCATCGTTTCACCTGTTCAGAAAACACGTAGATCAGAATTACCGGATAATTTTCATTCATTGCCCCTATGGGATAAACTTTATTTTAAACGTAGCGATATTCAAGCTATTACTCATCTCGATTATTCTGCAAGAATCCAAACTGTGCATAAAAATTCAAATCAGAAATACTGGACATTGATTGATAAGTTTAAGAAAATTACCGGTTATGGATTACTGGTTAATACAAGTTTCAATGTACGGGGAGAGCCAATAGTATGTACTCCATACGATGCATACCGATGTTTTATGAGTACTGAAATGGATTATTTGGTAATTGAAAATTATCTGTATTGCAAAACGGAACAGCCAAATTGGGAAAATAAAGATAAATGGATGCAAAAGTTCAGACCTGATTAACGTGTTGATGTTTATGTTGAATTTAATAAAAAAGAAATTTCGGAAATGAAAAAAAAGATAATATTTTCATTAATTGCCATTATATTTTTGGTATTTATTGATTGGATTTTTTACTTGTTCAATTGGTTTGGTAACAATTCAAAAATATCTGATATTTCTTATCTTTTTTTGTTTTCAATAATAATACTGACAATTTTATTAAATTTTAGTTATCGAAAATTATTTGATTTTAATTCACAGGTAATTAAAGTTTTATTTTTCTTTTTTGTTTTTCTTTTCTTTGCTTTTTTTGCTTCTCAAAGAGTTTTGGTGATTAATAAATTGTATTTTTTTACCAAAACATATAAACAAGATGAGAAAGGTAAACTTTGGCAGACAGATGATATTCTTTCATATAAAGGTAAACCGAATTTTGAAGGTACTCAGAACTATTTTATTGGCGATAGTATCCAGGGTGAAATAGCCACTTATTTTGATTCACTAGGTTTTCGGAATACTTCTAAAGATAAAAGATTGCCTTTTGATACTTTAAATTTATTTCTTGGATGTTCGTTTACTTTTGGTTCATATATAAAAGCTGAAGATACATATGCACATAAAATAAGTAACTTAATTCATAATAATTATATCAACGCAGGAGGTTCAGGTTACGGAATTGGACAAATGCTAATTCTGCTCGATTCTTTAATAAAAAATAATAATTATAAATACGTTTTCATTCAGTTATCACCATGGCTTGTGGATAGAGCTATGCAAATTAATGCACCTTTTTATTATTTTTACAGGCCAATTCCGTATTTCTCAGAATCGGGAAATTCTTTTAAGCTAAATAGACCGGCATATAAAAATACCAGTATAACATTTGGTAGAAATTGGAATAAAACGAAGCCAAATTATTTTGAAAAAATATGCTTTTTCTTTGTTGATGGATTAAAAATTGAACTTTGTGATTATATAAAACAGAAAACTGCTAAAATAAAAATTGCGGTGGGTGTTTTACCTAAACCCACAAAAAAAAGAGAAGAGCTTGAAAAATTTGCTTATCAATATGTAATAGATTTATGTAAACAAAAAGGAGCTATTCCTGTTGTTTTAAAGTTAGCATATCCTGACAAACAGGCTGAACAAATTATTGAGTATTTAAAACAAAAATGTATTTTTATTGATCTGGACGAAGATTTAAATAATGAAGTTAAATTATCAGGGAAATCATATTACGAACTTTACAGCATATCACATAATTTTAATGGAAAGCAAATAATTTTCGATACACATCCAAATGCATTTGCAAATGATATTATAGCGAATAAGATTTATAAAACACTTACAAACAAATAATTTTATGGACTTTCTTAAAGATTTATGGCAATTTGTAAAAGAACGAAAACTTTTCTGGCTTGCACCAGTAATCATAGTTTTATTATTACTCGGTTTATTAATTGTTTTCGGTGGTAGTAGTGCTATTGCTCCTTTCATTTATACATTATTCTGATTTTTTATGAATTCAAAAAGTAAAGAAAGCAATCCTTATAAAACACTTTCGGTTATAATTACAGGTTTTATAGTTATATATGCCTTGTTTTTTTGGAAATGGGCTCTTTTAACAGCTTTGATTACAGGTATTTTTGGACTTATTTCAAAAAATATTCTGCATTATATAATTTTTATTTGGGATAAGATATCTCTGATTTTAAGTAAGATAGTACCAAACATTTTACTTGCTTCAGTTTATTATTTATTTCTTACTCCTGTTGCACTATTATCAAAACTTGTAACCAAATCAGATCATTTAATGTTGAAAAACAATTCTGATTCGCTTTTTATGGATTACAATAAAGAAATTTCGAAATCTGATTTTGAGAAACCCTGGTAAAATGTACAAATTAAGTATAATAACCATAAATTTCAACAATCTTCCGGGCTTGAAAATTACCACTGAGAGCATAATAAATCAGTCGATAAACGATTTTGAGTATATTGTAATTGATGGTGGAAGTACTGATGGAAGTTTTGAGTTTCTCAAAAATCTGGCTACAGAAATATCAAAAATTAAATTTAAATGGATAAGTGAGCGGGATAACGGAATTTACCATGCTATGAATAAAGGAATTAAACTGGCAGAAGGTGAGTTCGTACAGTTTGTTAATTCGGGTGATGTTTTAGTCGATGTTAATGTAGCCCGGCAAATGTTGGCAGCTGTAAATAGCGATGATCAGATTGTTTATGGTAATATGATAAAACCTTTACCTAAAGGACTTTTTCGTGATAAAGGTTTTGGAGGTCGTAAACCTACTATGATTGATTTTTATTATGGTACACTTAATCATTCTCCGGCGCTTATTAGACGTTCTCTTTTTGAAAAATATGGATTTTACGATGAATCTTTACGAATAGTTTCAGACTGGAAATGGTATTTAAAGGTAATAATTTTGTCGGATGTGGCTATTAAATATATTCCGGTTGATGTAACTCTTTTTGATATGAGCGGTATAAGCAATTCAAATCGTAAGCTTGAAGTTGATGAAAGAAATCTGGTGTTAAATGATTTAATACCGGGAAATATACTTGCTGATTATCAGGAAAATGCTTATGGAATGCTTTTTTATAGCCGAATCAAAAAATACAGTATTGGTTATAAATTATTTACATTGTTTGACAGGTTTTACTGTTGGATTGAACGTTTCTTAAATAACAATTATATCAAAAAATAAATGCAACAAACTGGCGAAAGATTTCTACCCGAAATGCAGGGAATAATTGTGAACGAACATCTTAGTCGATATTATTTTGTTTTAGATCAAATTGATTTACAAGGTAAAACAGTTGTGGATTTAGCTTCAGGCGAAGGTTATGGCACTGAAATTCTTTCTCGATTTTCAGAAAAAGTTTATGGTTTCGATATTAGTCCAGAAGCAATATCTCATGCAAAAAAGCATTATCAGAAACCCAATTTAAACTTTGTTGAAGCAGATGCCTGCAATATTCCACTCGATGATAATTCTGTTGATGTTTTTATAAGTTTTGAAACTATAGAACATCACGACCGTCATCACGAAATGTTAAGTGAAATAAAACGTATTTTAAAACCGGATGGAATACTGATAATGTCGTCGCCCGACAAAAAAAACTATTCAGACATTCCCGGGTTTAATAATCAGTATCACGTTAAAGAACTTTATTATGATGAATATAAGCAATTGATTTCCATATATTTTACAAATAATTTCTTCTTTCTTCAAAATAATTTTTCAGGCTCCATAATAAAAGCCGATTATAAATACGGGTTATTTTCTAGTTCTTTGGTAATGGGTCAAACTCAATCCAAATCAGATTTTACTCCACTCTATAATATTTCAATATCAACAGATAAAAAAGAATTTGAGCCAAAAATACAACAATTTCATTATGGCGATTATAAAGTTTTATCAAATGATGATTTGTATCTGGCACAATGGGAAATCAGACAAACACCTGAATATAAATTAGGAAGAAAAATTCTTAAACGTTTAAAATTTATACGTAAATTTTTGTAGATTTCATGATAAGCGTAGCTCTTTGTACATACAACGGTGATAAATATATACGGAAACAAATTGAGAGTATTTTAGAACAGACGGTTCAAGTAGATGAAATAGTTGTTTGCGATGATAATTCATCTGATTCAACAATGTCAATAATTCTCGAGATTGCTGAAAGTTCAGATGTCAAATTTAAAATTTTCAAAAATGAACATCGTTTGAATGTCGTGAAAAATTTTGAAAAGGCTATACTCAATTGTGAGGGTGATTTTATTTTTCTTTCTGATCAGGATGATATATGGCACAAAAATAAAGTAAAGGAAATTACGAAATATTTTGACAAAAATTCTCATATAAATGTATTATTTACAAATGGATTTCTTATCGATGAATTGAATAAAAAAATTGATAATAAATCAATTTTTCAATCGGTTAGTTTTTCATCCGAAACTGAATACTATTTCAACAAAGGATATGCTTTTGAATTGTTGAACTATTTTAACAGGGTAGTTGGAGCAACTGTTGCGTGTCGTTCCTTTTACTTGAAATCAATTTTACCATTTAAGGTTTTTGAACGTGTATTACATGACGAAATAATTGCCATATCTGCTATAAATGATAATTGTTTGGGGTATATTAATCAATGTCTGATTGAATACAGAATTCATTCAGAACAAACAATAGGGTTTAAAACATGGATTGATGACCCAATAAAAAATATTTTTCTTGGTCATCATAAAGTAAGATTGGAATATTTCGATTTTTTGAAATTTACCCCAAAACTTAAACAAAGAGTTGATTTTATATCAAAACGTGGTAAGAATATTAAGTCCTTATCGGGCATATTGTTTTTTCCGTTATTTTGGAAAAAATACAAAAAAAATTATGACGATTTGGCATTTGAAGTAATAATCTCTGATTATAGAAATTATTTTCAATTAAATGGAAGAAGAATTAAACGTTTATTTAAAGTCTGATATGCCATTAGTTTCCATCATAGTTCCAAACTATAATCACGAGAAATATCTTGAGCAAAGATTTGATACAATTTTCAATCAGACTTTTCAGGATTTTGAAATTATTATTCTTGATGATTGTTCTTCTGACAATAGCAGAGATATTATTGAAAAATACAGGTATCATCCTAAAGTACGAAAAATAATTTATAACGAAGTTAACGGTGGAACATCCTATAAACAATGGTTAAAGGGAATCGAAAACTCAAATGGTGAATTGATATGGCTTGCAGAAAGTGATGATTGGAGTGATACTCACTTTTTAGAATTAATTGTACCACACTTTAAAAAAAATTATGTAGATGTCGTTATTTCTGATTTGTTTTTTGTTTTCAACAACTATTATAAAACTCCCGAATATTTAACAGGTGATTTCAATGAATATGAAGGAATTGAGTTTATTAGAAATAAATTATTAGGTGGATGTGGTATTCCCAATGCCAACATGGTTGTATTTCGCAGGAAAAAATTCGATACAATTCTAAATACCGATTGGTCAAATCTTAAGCAATCGGGCGACTGGCTTTTCTGGATTAAATTAATAAATGAGTCAAAAATAATCCAGATGAAAGATATACTTTGTTATTTCAGGATGCACGATTCAAATACTACAGCAAAAAACAGAAAACTCGGTTATGATTTTCTTGAAGGACTCGATGTTTATAAATATGGGAAAGAAATTTGTTTAAATAAATTCGACCGTAAAAAAGTCTATTTTGAATGGTGTTTATCTTATGCCAATTATTCAAGATTTTTTAATAAAGGAGTAAAAATAAGAGTTTTGAAAAAATTTTTTCAAACAGAAAAAATACTGTTTATAAAAGTATTGTATTTTCCACTACTGAATAAAATCCGAAAAAGAGTAAGAAAAATTTTAAAAATCAAATAGTTCATAATCTCATCTGTTTAAATATAATTTCTCAAATTTATGAAAAACGACGTTCAGATATCAATTATAATTCCATGTTATAATGCTGAGAAATTTATTGGATTATGTTTAGACTCACTGTATTCTCAAAATATAAGCGAAGAATGTTATGAAATAATATGTGTGAATGATTTTTCCACAGATAACACTGCTCAAATAATTGGTCAATACCGTAAAATTCATAAAAATTTAAAATTGATAAATCAGCCCGAGAATAAAAAACAAGGAGCTGCACGAAATGTTGGGTTAAAAGTAGCAAATGGTGATTATGTCTGGTTTATTGATGCTGATGATTTGGTTGTAGAGAATGTATTTCAAACAATATTTAAAGAATTGGCAGAAAATCAACTTGATATTTTACAATTTAATGTAGATGTAACAGATCCGCTATTTTATCCTGCAATTTACGAAACAAATGTTTCAGAAGATTCAGAAATACAAACAGGTGAAGATTATTTAAAATTTTTAATGCACACAACCTGGGGAAGGACTATTGAAGTATGGAGGAGGTTATTTAATAGAAAGTTTTTATTGGATAATAACTTATATTTCCCTGAATATGTTTTTGGTACTGAAGATATGATGTTTTTCTATAAAACAATGGAAAAATGCAAGAGAATTAAATTGTATAGTATAACTGCCTATATTTATAGAATTGATAATGCCTTTTCTGTAACAAATTACAGAAAAGGAGTTGGTTTAAAATTAGCTGATAAAATTATTGCTAATCTTGATATTCTTTCATATTTTACCTCATCTACAAAAATACAAGATAATCGATTAAAAAGTTGGATAATTGATTCTTATCGTTGGTCATTGCGTAAGTATTTGAGAAAAATATATGTTTTAGAACAAGAGGAATTAAAACAATATTTGTTTAAAATATCAAAATATTTAAGATTAGTAGAACAAAACTCAAAAAAAATCGAAGCATTTTTAATTACAAATTCTTCCTTTATTAAGTGCATAAATGCTATCTTTGTTCCAGTTTTAAAAATCAGAAAATTAATTAGAAGAATTAAATGATACTTTATCCTCAGAGAACAGAAGTCAAACCATTGGTTTCAGTTGTAATCTGTGCTTATAACAGAGCGCATTTGATACGAAAAACCATTGATTCCGTAATGAATCAAAAAATTGACTTTCCTATTGAGATAATTATTGGAGACGATGCCAGTTTAGATAATACAAAAGATATATTGCTTGAGTATTATAATAAATATCCACATTTATTTACATTATTGCTACATGAAACCAATCAGGGAACAGGAAGCAACTGGGCTCAATTAATGAAACTTGTAAAAGGAGATTATGTAGCATTTTGCGATGATGATGACTATTGGCATTATGAAGAGAAGCTTAAAAAACAGGTTGAAATTCTTGAGACAAACCAAAATGTAGGGCTTGTTCATACAGACTATCGATTCTTTTTTCCAAAAAAAAATAAATTCAAAGAAATCAAAATTAAAAATCAGGAATCGAAGGATTTGTTTATGGCACTTTTTGATGGTGAATACAAAATAATGCCAAGTACTGTTGTATTTCGAAATTATCTTGCTCAAAAGTATCTTAATCTTGATGATTATATAAAGTACAGTTTCCCTATTCAGGATTGGGTAACATGGATTCAAATAGCTGGTTTTACTGAATTTTATCATATAAATATTTCAACTTTAACATATTGTATTTCTTCTGATTCAGTTACGAGATCATACGATTTTTCAAAACTTTACCAAAAATATGAAAGGGAGAAATTTATGTATCAGTACATTTGTAATAAATTTTCAAATCTTATAACCTATGATGAGCAACGTTGGGTTAAGTATATTGACAACATTTTTCTTGTTTTGTCATATCATGCCCGTGATTATGAAAAGGCAAAATTTTATGGTAAAAAAGTTAATGGTATAAATGCGAGAGTGATATTTTCAAAAAATAAATTATTGTTCAGATTTTATCTGGCAATGAAGGATTTATTAAGCAGATAAAACTTTTTAACAAGACTTTTTTTCTGAATTATTGATTTGAATAATTATTTCAGAAATAACCAAAAGGATTAATTCATGAATATATTGATTGTATGTAGTTCAAATTCGGGACGTATTATGCCCTTTATCACCGAACAAGGCGACGAACTTGTTCGGCAGGGAATCGGTGTGGATTACTTTCCTGTAAAAGGTAAAGGGTTGATTGGTTATATGAAAAATCTGAACGATTTAAATAAAAAAATAAAATCTGGAAAATATCAATTAATTCATGCTCACTATGGTTTAAGTGGTGCTTTATCTGTTTTACAGTGTAAACTTCCGGTAATCATAACATTTCACAATGGCGAAACATTAAGTTTTAAAGGGAACTTGATTTCTTCCATAGCATCACTTATTTCAGCGTATAATATTTATGTAGCTCAGCATATTTACGATTTGACTTTTTTCAAAAATAAAAAAAAATATTGTGTTATACCATGCGGAATAACACTTAACGATATAACACTAACTCCTAAAGAAAATGCCATCAGGGAGATGAAACTACCTGTAAATAAAACTAATATTTTATTTGGTGGAAGTTTTTCAAATCTTCGTAAAAACTACCCTTTAGCAAAAGAAGCTATCGAATTTCTTGAAAAAAAGGATAATATTAACCTAATTGAACTTAAAGGTTTTTCCCGTGAACAGGTTACAATGCTTTTATGTGGTTGCGATTTACTTTTACTTCCAACCAAAAGCGAAGGTTCGCCTCAAATTATTAAAGAAGCAATGGCGTGTAATTGTCCTATTGTAGCAACAAATGTTGCTGATATTGCTGAAATTACTGCCAATACTCAGGGTTGCTTTATTACAGGGTTTGAACCTTCCGAAGTTGCGAGAGCTATAGATAATGCTATAAATTTTAATAAAAGAACCGATGGCAGAAGTAAAATGAGTAAATATGAAAACTCAGTTATTGTAGGCGAAATAATTGAGATTTATAAAAAAGTAGTTCAACAGTATCGATAAGTTTCAATTATGTATGTGTTAAAATCAATATGGATTTATTTGAATATGCTGAGATTTCTTCCGCATATTTTAGTTTTTTATTCAAATAAGAATAAATTTCTGATAATGAAAGATATTGAAGCATATAAGAAGGAATATAAGGTCACAGGAAATATTTTATTTATACTCGTAAATTTTTTAGTTTTTAATCCATCTTTTCGCTCTTTGTTTTATTTCAGAGTAGGTAAACTGAAGTATTTTATTCAGTTTTTTGCAAAAGGAATGCAGCATTTACGAATTAATAATATACCCATTGGTGGAGGTTTACTGCTTTTTCATGCCTATGGTACAATTCTTAACGCCACATCTATAGGTGAAAATTGTAGAATTGTACACAATGTTACACTTGGTGATAAAAATGGTGGAAAACCTGTAATTGGAAATAATGTGGAAATATTACCAAACGCTGTAATTTCCGGAGCAATTACTATTGGCAACAATTGTGTTATTGGTCCGGGAGCAGTGGTTTATAAAAGTATTCCTGATAACTGTGTAGTAGTTGGAAATCCTGCTTATATATTGAAACAGGATGAAGTAACTGTTAATAAGAAATTATAATTTGTAAAAATCAGAATTAATGTCCGAATCAATATTATTCGAAAATATAAGTAAACAATACAGATTAGGGTTGGTCTCGACCAAAACTCTGAGTCATGATTTAAACCGATGGTTTACTGTCAACATTTTAGGTAAAGAAGATCCATACCTTAAGATAGGTGAAGTAAACGACCGTGCAACAAAAGGAGAAAGTGAATACATATGGGCACTGAAAGATATTGATTTCACAGTTAATCAGGGCGATGTACTTGCAATAATTGGAAAAAACGGAGCCGGAAAATCTACATTATTAAAAATTTTATCGAAAGTAACTGCACCTACTACAGGTGTGATTAAAGCTAAAGGAAGAATAGCATCTTTATTGGAAGTAGGAACAGGATTTCATCCTGAAATGACCGGACGTGAAAATATTTACATGAACGGTTCAATTATGGGTATGACTAAATCTGAGATTACCAGAAAACTCGATGAAATAGTTGATTTCTCGGGAATTGAACGATATATTGATACACCTGCAAAGCGATATTCGAGTGGTATGACAGTAAGACTTGGTTTTGCTATTGCTGCACATCTTGAACCTGAAATTCTCGTAGTTGACGAGGTTTTAGCTGTAGGAGATGCCGAATTTCAGAAAAAAGCCATTGGAAAAATGCAGGATGTAAGCAAAGGTGAGGGCAGAACAGTGCTTTTTGTAAGTCATAACATGGCAGCGGTAAGAAATCTTTGTAAAACAGGAATTGTTTTAAAAGACGGGATGCTTGATTTTTCAGGAACGGTAAAAGATGCTGTGGATTACTATACATTAACTAATTATAAAAAAACAGATTCTCTTTATTTCAAAGACCTAAAATCAGCTCCTGGTAACGATAAAATCCGAATCCGGTCGATGGAAGTTAAGGCTGCCAAGGGAAGAAATATTACTATTGATACCGATATAGAAGTGTTACTGGTGTTTTACAATTATCTCGCCAATGCGATGATTGACGTTACTTTCGAGCTCAGAACACTTGAAGATATAGTGGTTTTTCATCGATGGAAGAATTTCTCAGAAAAGAAGGATTCTGTAAAAGGAGAGCAGCAAGTGAGTTTCACAATTCCAGCTGGTTTGCTCAATGCAGGTAGGTATTATTTCAGAGTATGGTTTGGCGAAAATGAAGCTCACGTACTATGGGGAGATTTAAATTATATGTTTGAAGTTGACTTCACAAATGAAGGAGTTGGAGACATAATGCTGGGTCAAAAGCCCGGAATAATAAGACCCGATTTGAATTTTACTCACAGATTACTTTAATTATATGAATGAAATTACCCATCTTCCAAAATTTCCCGATGAAAGAGGAAATCTTTCTTTTTTCGAAAATATGAATCACATTCCTTTCGAAATTAAGCGCGTACACTGGATTTACGACGTGCCGGGAGGTGAAGCGCGTGGAGGATTGGCATATCGCAAAACTGAAGAATTTGTTATAGCTCTGTCAGGAAGTTTCGATGTAATGATTGATAATGGAAGAGAAAGACAAATATTTAGTTTAAACAGATCGTATAATGGAGTTCTTATTCCTAAAGGAGCTTGGCGTGAGATTAATAATTTTTCTACAAATTCTGTGGCATTAATAGTAGCATCAACTTTTTACGATTCAAATGATGCGATACGTGATTATCAGGATTTTTTAAAGCAAACAAAATCATGAGAAATTCTGTTTACGATTGTACAATAATTCAACTCGATCGACATCACAGCCAACGAAAAGGTGATATTTGTGTTGTCGAGAACTTTAAAACTGTACCTTTCGATGTTAAACGTATTTATTATTTATATGATATTCCTGGAGGAGTTTCACGCGGTGGACATGCACACAAACAATTGCAACAATTTATTGTAGCGGTGAGTGGAAGTTTTACCGTAACGCTTGATGATGGAAATGTAAAACGTTCATTTACACTGAACAGACCATATCAGGGGCTTCTTTTGGTACCCGGAATTTGGAGAGAATTGGGTGATTTTTCTTCAGGATCTGTTTGTCTGGTGTTGGCTTCGGAGTTATATGATAAGGATGATTATATACATGATTATGATGAATTCCTAAAATTCAGAACTACTTTATGATTAAATTTCTTGATTTACAAAAAATAAACAACCAATATTCTGAAGAAATAAAACAGGCAACACAACGCGTTATTGACTCAGGTTGGTATTTGCTTGGTAACGAAACAGAAAATTTTGAAAAAAGTTATGCAAATTTCATAGGTGCTGAGCATTGTGTAGGTTGTGCGAATGGTTTAGATGCTTTGATTTGGATTTTTAGAGCTTATATTGAGTTAGGTATTATAAATGAGGGCGATGAAGTTATTGTTCCCGCCAATACATATATTGCTTCAATTTTAGCAATTACTGAAAATAATCTAAAGCCGGTTTTAGTTGAGCCTGATTTAGAAACTTACCAGATAGATGAAAATTTAATAGAAAAGCATATTACCCCAAAAACTAAAGCCATAATGATTGTTCATTTATATGGGCAATGTGCATATACACAGAAAATAAATGAATTATGTAAAAAATATAATCTTAAGTTGATTGAAGATAACGCACAAGCACATGGATGTTACTTCAAAGAACAAGGAACAACGAACATAGAGAAAGGACAGCGTACAGGTTCTTTGGGAGATGCAGCCGGACACAGTTTTTATCCGGGGAAAAACCTTGGAGCACTTGGCGATGGCGGAGCAGTTACAACAAATGATAATGAATTGGCCGCAGTAGTTCGTTCACTGGCAAATTACGGTTCTTCAAAAAAATATATTTTTAAATATACCGGAAGAAATAGCAGGCTTGATGAAATTCAGTCGGCAATTTTAAATGTGAAACTAAAATATATCGACAAAGATAATCAGGCGAGAAAAAATGCTGCAAAATTATATTTTAAACATATTAATAATCCCAGCATTGTTTTACCGGTTATAAACAACTGGGATTCAAATGTTTTTCATATTTTTCCTGTTAGATGTGAAAGCAGAGATAAATTGCAAAATTATTTAGCAAATAATGATGTTCAAACATTAATTCATTATCCAGTACCACCTCATAAACAGGAGTGTTATAAAAAAATGAATTTGTTGTCGTATCCTATTACAGAACAAATTCACAACGAAGAGCTTAGTTTACCGATAAGTCCGGTAATAAGTTTAGATGAAGTAATGCAGGTAATTGATTTGATTAATAGATTTGAGGTATGAAGGTTACATTGGGAGAAGTGAAAGCAGGTTATGCGGCAATGAAAAAACTCGCTTTCGATGAATTCAATAAGAGAAATTTTGAAAACACTCTTTCAATTGTTGATCATTGCGCAACACTTGCTTCGCAAATTATGTGGAGATATGCAGATGATGAATTGGAAGAATTGCTTAGTGCTGTTGGAAATGAAATCATTATAAAAAACAATACATTTAATGTACAGACAAAACGGGTAGTATTTTACGATTATTTTGCATCGCCTGTAATACTTACGCTACAGTATATCAGAGCACTTATTAAACTTGATTACGAAATTTTGTATTTGTACGAAGAAAGAAGCAATGCAAAAGCTCCGGTTCTCGAGTTTTTAAAAAATGAATCAAGAGTTACGATTCAAAAAATAGCTTTAAACCTGCAAAGAGTTGAAAGACTAAATGATATATATAAGAAAATAGTTGAATTTGAGCCTTCAAAATTGTTTATTCATATCAATACTCAGTCGGTAAGTATTCCGGTTTTTTATTGTTTGCCAAAAGATATTGTACGTTATTATATTAACCTTGGCGATCATGCTTTTTGGTTAGGAAGTAAAGCAATTGATTTTTCGTTTGAGTTCAGAAATTTTGGTGCAAATGTTTCATTTCTTAAAAGAGGAATTAGAAACGAACAGCTATTTTTATTACCTTATTATCCGATTATTGACAACAGAAAATTTCATGGTTTTCCAGAGGAAGCGAAAAACAAGGTTGTAATTTTTTCGGGAGGCGATTTTTATAAAACTGTAGATAAAAATAAAACATACTGGAATTTAGTTGCCAAAATTCTAAAAAAATATCCCCAGACAGTAATTCTTTTTGCTAATAAAGCATTAAACGCTGAGGGACAAATTTTATTAGATAATTTTATTACAGAAAACGGACTTCAATACAAATTTATTCCCATCGGATTTCGTAGTGATATAAATGAAGTTATGAAGCATTGCGATATTTATATGGGAACATGCCCGATGTCAGGTGGTTTAATGTCGCAACATGCAGCTATTAATGCACGTCCGGTTTTGCAGTATTATCCTGAAGATCTTTTTTCCTTTGAAGAAACTGAATCGATGATTTGTTATAAACATAAACTTAATATATCATATACAAATGAACATTTATTTCTCGAAGAAGCAGGAAAACTGATTTCTGACAAATTATACCGTGAAAAAAAAGGCAAAAAGCTGCAGGAATGTATGATTTCTGAAAATGAGTTTAATCAATTATTTTCAAAAACTCTTGAAACACATAAAACACAGATAGAAATAGAAAATGTTGAAATTAAGTTCGATAAAATTGAAAAATGGTGGATTGAAGTAAACAATGAGGGTTATTACGATGCAGCAAGTTTTATATATTTAGTTCTTGGGAAATTCGGATTTCGGTTTGTGCCAAGAATATTTCTGTTTTTTGAGATTAAAGGAATTCTAACATCAATTAAAAACAAAATTCTGAATAAAAAACAATGAAATATTTACATCCCAAAAAATGGAAAAGATTGACACGTGAATTTCTGATAAATTTATGGAATTTATATATTTTGCCTGATGAGTATTATTTGAAAAAGCAATATTATAAATCATGTGGTGAAAAGCTAAACCTTAAAAATCCTCAGAAATTAACTGAGAAAATACAGTGGCTCAAATTATATGATAGAAATCCTGACTATCATTTATTAGTTGATAAATATGAAGTTAAAGAAATTGTTGCTGAAAAAGCGGGACGAGATTTGGTAATTCCTACATACGGAGTTTGGTCTAAATTTGAAGATATCGATTTTGATAAATTACCCAATCAGTTTGTTTTAAAATGTACACATGACAGTGCAAGTGTTGTGATTTGTAAAAATAAAAAAGAATTTGATTTTGATTTCGCCAAAAATAAATTGAATAAAGCTCTAAAATTCAATTATTATCGTTACGAAAACAAACAATGGGCATACAAAAAGATAAAACCCCGTATTATTGCCGAAAAGTATTTATCTGAGTTAGGCAATACTGATTTAATGGATTATAAATTTTATTGTTTCAATGGTGAGCCACAGTATTGTCAGGTTATTGCCAATCGTCAAACAAATGAAACAATTGATTTTTACGACAAGAATTGGAATCATCAAAACTTTATAGGTATTTTAAAATTTGGTGATATACTTACTTTTTCCGAAACTAAACAGAAAATGCCGGAAAATTATGATAAAATGATTAGAATTGCCAAAATTTTATCGGCAAATATTCCGTTTGTTCGTGTTGATTTGTATAATATCAATGGTGAAATTTATTTTGGCGAGATAACATTTTATCCTGCCGGAGGTGTTGGCTATTTTGAACCACGCGATTGGGATTTGAAATTAGGTCAATTATTACGATTACCTAAACGCTATTAATCATATTCTTCAGTTTTGTAATGAAAACAAAAATAATATATGTTTTAACAAGTGATATTGAGAGTAATTATTGTGAACAGGCATTGATTTCAATATTTTCTGCAAGATATTATAATCCTGATGCACATATAGTTATTGTTGTTGATGATCTAACTGATAAGATTTTTACCGGAAAAAGATCTGAAATACTACATTACGTTACTGAAAAAATAGTAGTTCCGTTTGATGAAGAAATTTCTGCAATGCAGCGTTCCCGTTGGATAAAAACAAGTATAAGAAAGTATATTTCAGGCAATTTTTTATTTGTTGACAGTGATACAATTATAACCGGTTCTTTATCGGATGTTGATAATTTCAATTGTGAGATAGGTGCCGTTCCTGAATCACATTTACCTGTTAAAAAATTTAACCAGTATATTTATCAAAAAGTTGATGAATTGTCAAAAAAAATTGGTTGGAAACTTAACGAGGAAAAGTATTATTTCAGTAGTGGTGTTATTTATGTAAAAGATACTCCGTTATCGAAACTTTTTTTTGAAAAATGGCATGAATACTGGAAAGACGGTTGTGAAAATGGTTTATGTATTGATCAACCATCGTTTGCAAAGGCAAATATTGCTTTAAATCGTCCGGTTCAGGTAATTGATGATGCCTGGAACTGCGTAATGTACACTCATGTAGATATTGCAATCACAGCAAAAATTCTTCACTTTTGCTCGTTCAGAAATATGTCGTACATATTTGGAAATGAATTTCTGAAAAAAGTAAAAGATACAGGAATTGAAAAAAATGATTTTATAAAAAAATCTATACTTAATCCGCATAAATCATATTTACCTTTCGATGGGTATGTATATAAATATAAAGCAGGCGATTTTTTCAGATTATTTACAGATGTTCGTATTATAGCTAAGGGGCTTTATTTTAATCTTGATGCCTATTATGATGATTATTTAGGTCAGAAACGAGTTGAACAAATTGTAAAAAAGCTTTTTTTAAGAAGATTGTTTACAACTGGTGCAATATTACTTGTTGGATATAAATTTTACAGAGTAAAACTGAATAAAAAATATAGATATGTTACAAACACCTGTGCTGCTGATAACTTTTAACCGTGCAAAAAATACACAAAGTGTAATAAATGCACTTAGACTTGTTAAGCCAAAGTTTTTATATGTTTTTCAGGATGGACAAAGAATAGATAATATTGACGACATTGATAAATGTAAGTCCGTAAGGAATGTATTGTCGGAAATTGACTGGGAGTGTGAATTGAAAACCAATTTTTCAGAATCTAATCTCGGTTGTGGAAAAGGACCTTCAACAGGCATACAATGGTTTTTCGAAAATGTGGAAGAAGGAATTATACTCGAAGATGATTGCATTCCACATCCCGACTTTTTTCAGTATTGTGAAATATTGCTTGAGAAATACAGAAATGATGTTAGAATTTCGTATATTGGTGGTGCAAATTATCAGGACGGAAAGCAAAGGGGGGATGGTTCATACTATTTTTCCGATGGACATCATGGAACGTGGGGATGGGCTTCTTGGAGAAGATCATGGCAGTTGTTCGATTATTATATAGATAATATTAATGTCAAACGATTTAAGGATATTTCTAAAAAATATTTCATCGGAAAAATAATGAAGGATTATTGGCTCAATATTTTTTATGAAGTAAAGAAAAACCGTTTTAATGAATCGTGCTGGGATTATCAGTTTTATTTTGGTTGTTGGAATAATAATATGTTAGCAATTTTACCTAATAAAAATCTGGTTGCTAATATTGGCGATGATCCGGATGCAAATCATACGCAGGGAAACTTATCGATGCTTTACCGACCAACTGAAAGTATATTGCCAATTATTCACCCAACAAAAGTATATCAGGATAAAAAAGCAGACTTTTTTATTCATAAAGTATATGTACAACCATACGATTACGGTTGGTCAGGATTTAAAAGAATTCCTCACAGATTGAATAAAAGACTCAAAAAGTTATTAAATAAGCAAGGATCATGGTTTCGATAAAACACACCATAAAGCAGTTTTTTCTGAAAAAAATAGATTTTTATATTCAGAAAAACTATCGCGAACGCGAACGGCAAATTAAACCCAGACTTGCATTTTGTGCTTCCGATGCTGTTATAAAATATCCGTTCAGCTTTTCATCAGAAATTGCTATACAATCTGTTTATTTACATGAAGGAACGTGGATTCATGAAGGGAGTAAATTTATAATGGATGGCGGAAATTTTGTTTTAAAGAAGAATTCAGGAGCTGCTCAGGGTTTAACTGTAATAACTCATAATCATTCTGCCATTGTCGGAAAATTTTTCAAGGATGTTGTAAACGAAAGAATTAATACCGACAAAGATATTGTTGTAGAAGAAGATGTGTGGATAGGTGCGAATGTAACCTTATTAGCAGGAACAAAAATTGGAAGAGGAGCAATAGTTGGAGCAGGTTCAGTTTGTAGAACTAAAATTCCACCTTATGCAATCGCTATTGGAAATCCGGCTGAAGTTGTTGGATTTAGATTCAGACCCGATGGTATTATTGAACACGAATTGCAATTATATGCCGAACACGAACGTTTACCTGAAGCGCAAGTTACTAAGAGTTTTGATAAGTACATGAATAAAATTTTGAATAGATGATTGTTAATGAGCAAAATACAAAAGTGTCAGTTGTAATGTGTACTTACAATGGTGGCAATTTCATTAAAGATCAATTAAATTCTATCATAAATCAAACTTATCCGGTTTTCGAAATCATTATTCAGGATGACTGTTCAACCGATAATACTTGGGTTATAATACAGGAGTATGCCAATAATTATCCTGATTTAATTCATGCATATAGAAATGAAATAAATTTAGGACCTCATAAAAATTTCAAATCTGCATTTAAACGGGCAAAGGGCAATTATATTGCTCCATCCGATCAGGATGATATTTGGATGTTGGATAAGATTGAAAAGCTCTTATCGCTTTTAATAGAGAAAAATGTGATGTTGGCTTTTGCTCAGGACACTACAATATATGAGGATGGTGAGGAAGGTTTTTTTCAACAATTTATTGAAACAATTGAAAAGAATATTTACGGGAATCATCTTTATGGTCATTCAACATTATTCAAGGCTGAATTACTTGATTGCTACAAGTACGCCGAATTTATTTCATTTGACCTGACTCTTTCACTGTATTGCAGTATTACCGGAAATTATGCCGAAACCGATGAGCGTTTGTGTGTTTGGCGAAGACATGAAAAAGCTTGTACTTTATCGGCAAATAAAGGTTACGATAACAGCAGACAAAAAAACAATAAATATGCAAAGTTTATTTATACATTGCTGAATGTACAAAAGAAAAAATCTGATGTTATTAGTCGTGTATTTACAGCAAGAAGTAAATTTGTGAAGAATTATTCAAACAATGAAATAAATTTGATAGCTTCGGAAATTGCTGAAAATGTTGCCAAGCAAACATTATTTTCGTTTCTAAAGGCTGGTTTTTTACATGTAAAAATTCATATCTTGTCAAGTGAATATCGAGAATTAAATGCTTTTAAAAAAATTGCATCATTACTATTTGCATTCAGAATTCCATTTGTATATTGGTACGAATGGCACGAAAACAAACATTTTGATTAATGTATCATGATTACATTCAACGAATTAAAAAAACGTCTGAAAAATATATCGCCTGATTTGCCAAAACTAAAAGTGGCGCTTTTAGGTGATACAGCTACACAACTTCTTGCAATTGCATTGCGTGGTGAAGGTATATCGCGTGGTTATAATTTTGAGTTGTACGAAGCCGATTATAATCAGATTGAGCTGTTGGTTTATGATCAGTCATCAGATTTGTATGAATTTAATGCTGACTATGTAATAGTATTTCAGTCAACTCAAAAATTACTGAACAAATACGGGAATTTAATAGACGAGGAGAAGAGTAAAATAGCCGATGAAAGACTTCAATTTGTTGACACTTTATGTAAATCAATAAAATCAAAAATCATCTATTTTAACTATCCTGAAATTGATGATTCAGTTTTCGGAAATTATTCATCAAAAATCAGGCTATCATTTGTTTATCAAATCAGGAAGCTTAATTTTGAATTAATGCATTTAGCACAGACTAGTGCAAATTTTTATGTATGTGATTTATTGTCGATTCAAAATAAGTATGGAAGAGACTGGTTATTCGATGCATCAATTTACGTGAATTCCGATATGGTAATGTCATTAGACGCACTTCCTGTAGTAGCTTCGAGAACGTTAGATATTATAAGCGGCATTCAGGGAAGTTTTAAAAAATGTTTGATTCTCGATTTGGACAATACACTTTGGGGTGGAATTATCGGCGATGATGGATTATCGAATATTCAATTGGGACATGGATTGGGTATCGGGAAAGTTTATACTGAAATTCAGCAATGGATAAAAAAATTAAAAGACAGAGGAATTATACTTGCCGTATGTTCAAAAAACGATGAAAATATCGCAAAAGAACCATTCTTGCATCACCCGGAAATGGTTCTAAAACTCGATGATATTGCCGTTTTTGTCGCAAATTGGGAAACTAAGGTAGATAATATCATATTTATTCAATCGATTTTGAACATTGGTTTTGACTCAATGGTTTTTTTAGATGATAATCCGTTTGAAAGAAGTATTGTTAAAGAAAATATTCCTGAAATTTGCGTACCAGAATTACCTGAGGACCCGGCTGAGTATCTTGAATATCTTTATGGTTTAAATTTATTTGAAACTGTATCATTCAGTCAAAATGACGTAGCCCGGACAAAACAGTATCAGGATGAATCGCAAAGAGTAAAATTTCAGAAATCTTTTCATAACGAAGCTGATTTTCTTAGTTCGCTCGAAATGGTTGCCGAAGTAAGTGCGTTTACTTCATTTAATATTCCTAGAGTTGCGCAGTTAACTCAGAGAAGCAATCAATTTAATTTACGCACGATAAGATATACCGAAGATGAGTTATATCAATTGATAGAGAATGCAAATTTTATTAACTTTGCCTTCTCACTAACCGATAAATTTGGCGATAATGGATTAATCGGAGTTGTTATACTTGAAAAAATGAATGATAAACAGTTGTTTATAAACACCTGGTTGATGAGTTGCAGAGTGTTGAAAAGAGGTATGGAACATTTCATGTTACACAGTGTTACAACATTTGCTTACCAAAATGGTTATTCAGAAATTATTGCTGAATATATTCCAACACCAAAAAATAAAATGGTAGAATCATTTTATTGCGATTTAGGTTTTGAGAATACTGATAAAAATAAGTACATTTTAAAACAGAATCAGTATAAAGAAATTAAAAATTACATTACCACAAAATAATTATTTAACTAAGTTGAAAGTTTGGATATGAACAAAGATGAAATTTTAAAACAAATCGAAATAATATTTCAGGACGTACTTGACAATGAAGATATTGTATTGAGCGAGAATACCACAGCTCAGGATGTTGATGAATGGGATTCATTAACACATATACAGCTTGTGGTTGCAATTGAGAAGCATTTTAAGGTGAAATTTCCATCAAATGTGATGCTTTCGTGGAAAAATGCAGGTGAAATTGTTGATAGTGTTATAAACAGAATTTCATAACACACAAAATATGAAAATTCATCATGTTGGTATTGCCTGTTTGAATATTGAAGAAGCCATTCACGACTTTAAAAAACATCATTCGGTTTTACATCAATCAGAAATTGTTATTGACGAGCTTCAGAATGCGCAACTTTGTATGATAACTTCGGACGCCGGTATAGATTTTGAATTTATAAGCGGCGAGCAGGTTAATAAATTATGTAAAAAGGGCATATCTTATTATCATCTTTGTTACGAAGTAGATAATATTGACTTAGCCATTCAAAATGCTTTAAATCAGGATGCGGTAATGATTTCAGAGCCAAAACCAGCTGTTCTTTTTGGAAACAGAAGAGTTGCATTTATGTATTTTCCTTATGGATTGATTGAATTGTTGGAGAAATAAGTAACTGTTTTTTTTGTTAAACATCTGATTTCTTTTTTAAATTAAAATTTGCATGGATGAGTTCGCCATTTTTTAGTATTATACTTCCAACATTTAATTGTGAAAAAACAATATCCAATTGTTTGAAAAGCATATTAAGTCAGAAGTTTAGCAATTTTGAATTAATTGTAGTTGATGGTCTATCAACCGATGCAACATTAGAAATTATAAGCTCTTTAGCTGATAATCGTATAAGAATTTTTTCGGAATCCGATAAGGGAATTTACGATGCAATGAATAAAGGAATTCATTTTGCAAAAGGTGAATGGTTGTATTTCATAGGTGGCGACGATTCATTTTTTAATGAAAAAGTACTACAAAATGTACAAAAACAAATTGAATTAAACAAACCTGATATAATTTATGGAAACGTACAAATGAATAACACCATATATGCAGGTGAATTTGATACCAGAAAATTTCTTACTAAAAATATTTGTCATCAAGCTATTTTTTACTCAAAAGAAACAATAAATTATTTAGGTGAATACAATTTAAGATATTCAATTTTAAGTGATTACGACTATAATATAAAATGGTTTTTCAATAATAAAATCAAGCGAAAGTATATTGATTTAATAGTAGCAAATTACTCAACAAAAGGATTTAGCTCTGATTATAATGATAAGTTTTTTTTTGAAGATTTACCGTTTAAATTTCTTAAATATGGAAAATTAAAACTTAATAATGCCGAGTTAAAAAATAATTTGAATTATGCATCTCGAATAGAGATTATTTGAATTAATTTATTATATGGTTGTTTATCAACAATATTCAT
>CAYONE010000036.1:0-39485 GCA_964405245.1 uncultured Paludibacter sp. | reverse complement strand
CAAAAATATGAGATTCTCAGGCATTTTCAATTTTTAAAGTTTCGGATAGTTGTGACCAATTCATTATTGTTTTGTCAAAGCATAAGAAATTTAGTTATTAATCATTTAAATTCGATTTGTATGAAAACAAAGTTCTTAAAATTTATTGTGGTATGTTTAGTAATAGCTGTTTCATCTGCATGTGAAAATGAACCAACAGTCACTTCGCTTAAAAAATCGCTGAATAATGATGTAAAAACATTAAATAAAGCCGTTGAAAAAATCACTACTTCATCTGATTTTCAACTTTTAAGTCAAAATGAAGAATCTTCAGAGGGAGAAATTTTTAAAGCGCCTGCAATTGGTATTGGAGATTTTATGCCGAATGATACAGTACTTATTACACTCAACAAAATTTCTGGAATTTATGAGTATGCATGGAAAAAAGTTAAATTGAACAACCCTTTAATGCGCTTTTTTACAAAAACTGCCGAAAATGAATACATGATTGTACGGCTACCTCTGAAAAAAGTTCGACAACCTCTTACCTTATTTTGGTATCAGGTAACTGATTCGACTCTCACTAATAATTTTGAAGCTAAAGTTACAGACTATCATGTTTTCAGAAATAGAATTGCAGGTAACGAATACCGTTTAACATCAGATTTTAGCATCAATAATACACTAATTGGTTCAATTACTGAGCAAATAACACGAAATAAAGCAAATGGCTTTAATTCTTCATCAGTATATAAACTTGCTACAAATTATACGGTAAGCAGAACTGAAAATAGTGGTGATACTGCAGTTTGTGCTTATGCAATATCTGAAGGAAATAAAATTCTTTTCGAAGAAAAATTGACCTCAATAAAGATTGCTGAAAACAATAAAAAACACAGAGAAAAAACACATTCACTTACCATAGGAAATGTACAGATAATTCGCTCTCAAGGTTTAAATAGTCTTGATAGTGCGAAAGTGTATTTAAACGGTGTTTTGCAAACAAATTCAAAAATCGAAGTCGTAATAAATGAACCTGATTCAACAAATCAAACAGTAATTTTTGCAAAACGTGATTTAAAAATTACTTTCGATGATGGCAGTTCAACTACTTTACGAACACTCATGGGAAATACTATTGAAAATATCGGAAAAATTTTCAGATATGTTCAACAAGCAAAGTTTGCGACAAATATAATTGATAGAATTGCCTGGAATATCTATATCAGAAAATAATTGTTTTGTTTAAAATTTTAAAAAAAACCGGAGTACTCCGGTTTTTTTTGTCTCTGAATTCCAAAAATTAATTTTAAACGAACGTTTGTTTTTTATAAATATGAGACAAGGCATGCCTTGTCTCTACAAACTAAAATTTTACACCCGAAAATCAAACCTCTCGGTTCTTGTTGATTCATAAATTTCCCTGTCGAAAATATAATAACGCGCCGGTTTGTGCGAAACGCCTGATTGAATTTCTTCGGTAGGTTTAAGGTACGACATTTTATTTATTTTCCTTCGGTAATTTCTTTTATCGTAAGTAGTATTAAAAATTGCTTCGTAAATTTTTTGCATCTGCGTAAGCGTAAATTTCTCAGGCAATAATTCGAATACTAAAGGTTCATGCAGCAAATCGTATCTTAATTTTTTTAATGCTTCGTTGAAAATTTCATTATGATCGAACATTAAATCTTTTACTTCGTAAACATTCATCCACTTTGCAACTTCAATCATTTGCTCACTTTGAATTGAATCCATGTGAACCAGGGAATAAAATCCAATGGTTACTACCCTGTCATCAAGCAATCGGGGTTTTACCCATTCAAAATCCTGAGGGCGTTTATACAAACGGTCGGTGCTGCTGAATACCTGAAACTGCTTTACAAAAATACCTTCCAAGCCGGTTTGTTCTTTCAGAATTCTTGCAGCAGTAGCATAAATATCTTCGTTTCTGAAAACATGATTTCCAGGTAATTTCCATTCAGTTACTATTTCATTGTCGATTGACACAGTTTCACTTCGCACAAGCACATTTAATGAATTTTCAGAATAACCAAAAATTACACAATCAACCGACAAACTGGGTAGCATATCTGAAACACTTTTTTTTACAGCAGTTTCCTCCATCGACTTTTTTTTTACAAAGATAATATTTTTGCTTACTAAATTTCAATACTTTAACCACTTTATCAACAAAAAATTGAATCTTAGTGTACATTTAACACATCGATAACTTGTAAAGTAATATTTATTGTTATCTTTGCAAAATAAATAGTTATTGTTATTTTGACACTTTACATTTAATTGTTCATCAAAAACACTTGTATGAAACAGAAAAACATTCTACTAATTTTATTTTCACTGATTTTAATTAGCACTTCGTGTAAAGAGTCAAAAAGCGAAGCAGATAGAGAAGTTGAAAATATACTGTCAGAAATGACTTTGGAGGAAAAAGTAGGGCAAATGGCACAAATTACTCTTGATGTTATTGGCAATGGCAAAACCAGGCTTGAGAGTAATATTCCTTTTGAAATTGACAGTTTGAGACTTGATAGTGTAATTGTAAAATATCACATTGGCTCAATTCTTAACACTACAAATAATTATGCGATGCCCTTAGCACAATGGCATAAGATTATCAATCAGATTCAGAATGTTGCCACCACAAAAACACGAATGAAAATTCCGGTTTTGTATGGAATTGATGCGATTCATGGCGTAACATATAGTGTAGGCGCTACAATTTTTCCCCAACAAATAACATTAGCCGCTACTTTTAATCCTGAACATGCTTATAATATGGCATCAGTTTCAGCTTATGAAACCCGCGCATCGGGAATACCATGGAATTTTTCACCTGTTCTCGATTTAGGAGCTGATCCACGTTTTTCCCGTCAGTTCGAGGGATTTGGAGAAGATCCGTATTTGGCAAAAATTTTCGGTGAACAAGTGATATATGGTTACGAAGGCATTACCGACAGCATAGCGCATCCTACAAAAGTAGCCTCATGCGTGAAACATTTTTTGGCGTATTGTGTCCCAAATTCCGGAAAAGATCGCACTCCGGCATATGTTCCTGAACATGTAATTCGCGAGTATCATTTACCGCAATTTAAAGCAGCAATTGATGCCGGCGCTGAATCGGTAATGATAAATTCGGGACTCATCAATGGCATTTCGGTTCATGCAAGCTACGATATTATCACAAAACTTCTTAAAGAGGAACTTGGTTTTAAAGGTGTGGTGGTAAGCGATTGGATGGATATTATCAATCTTGAAAAGCGTGATAAAATTGCAAAAGATAACAAAGAAGCAGTTGCAATGGCAATAAATGCGGGAATTGACATGTCGATGATTCCTTACGAATACGAGAATTTCTGCAATGATTTGGTTGCATTAGTGAAAGAAGGCAAAGTAAAAGAAAGCAGAATAAACGATGCTGTTCGCAGAATATTAAAACTCAAGTTGAAGCTCGGTTTGTGGGAAAATCCGGTTACTAAAATTGAGGATTATCCAGAATTTGGTTCGGAAAAATCAGCAAAAATGGCATATAACGCAGCTGCCGAAGCTATTACTTTATTGAAAAACACCAACAATATACTTCCGCTTTCAAAAAACTCAAAAATTTTGGTTACCGGACCAAATGCAAACAGTATGCGCGCGCTTAACGGAGGTTGGACATACTCGTGGCAGGGCGAAAAAACAGACAGATTTGCACAGCAATACAATACAATATTAGAAGCAATTCAGAATAAAATCGGCAATAATAATGTGAAATATATTCCGGGCGTAAGCTATATTGAAGAAGGCAATTATTACGAAGAACAGGAAAACGATTTCAACCTTGCTGTTTCGGCATCAAAATCGGTTGATGCCGTTGTGCTATGTTTAGGCGAAAACTCTTATACTGAAAAACCAGGCGATTTAAACGATTTGAATTTAAGCCGTTTACAAAGAAAATTAGCTTTCGAAATATCGAAGTCAGGAAAACCGGTTATTCTGGTTTTAAATGAAGGTCGTCCGCGCTGTATTCAGGAAATTGAACCTTTTATGAGTAGTATAATTCAAGTATATTTGCCCGGAAATTACGGAGGCGATGCTTTGGCTGATATTTTGTTTGGCGATGTAAATCCATCAGGAAAACTACCCTACACCTACCCTTCTTATCCAAATTCGATAACTACGTATTATCACAAACCATCGGAAGAACAAAAACGTTCGGAAGGAGCATATATTTACGAATCGGATTACAATCCTCAATGGGAATTTGGCAATGGTTTAAGTTATACAACTTTTGAATATTCATCATTAAAAACTGATAAAAATGTATTTAACGATAATCAAAATGTAACCGTAAGTGTTAATATTAAAAACACCGGAAGTATAGCAGGAAAAGAAGTAGTGATGCTTTTCAGCAGCGATAAAGTTGCTTCCATTTCGCCTGATGTGAAAAGGTTACGCAAATTCAGTAAAATTTATCTTGAACCGGGCGAAACAAAAACAGTTACTTTTAAAATTGATGCTAACGATTTATCTTTTGTAAATCAATACAATAAAACTGTAACTGAAGATGGTGAATTTGAACTCAAAATAGAAAAATTAGTAACAAAAATAAACTATAAAAAATAACAAATTATTAATCCATGAAAATCACAAGACAAAAATGCATTGAAAATGGTTGGCGACAATTATTTGTCAAAAACCTGAAGCAAGTATTGCTCTTTAGCTTAATTCTGATTTTACAAACAAACCTTTATGCCCAAAAAACTACAATTCAGGGCGTGGTAGTTGACGGTAAAAACGAACCGATTATTGGAGCAAACGTACTGATTAAAGGTACAGGAAATGGTACAATCACCGATATTGATGGAAATTTTAAAATCGACGCATCCGTAAAAGATGTATTGGTTTTCAGCTATATCGGCATGATTTCACAAGAAATTACCGTTGGAACTGAGAAAAGAATGCGAGTTGTACTTCAGGAAAGTGCAAAATCGCTCGAAGAAGTGATAGTTGTTGGTTATGGAACTTCTAAACGTAAAGACTTAACCACTTCAGTTTCCAGCGTTTCCACAAAAGATATTACCGAGCGTCCAATAATTTCTGCAGCAGCTGCTATTCAAGGTAAAGCAGCAGGTGTGAATGTAGTTCAGCCAAGTGGTGAACCCGGCGCCGGTTTAGTAGTGAGAGTACGCGGAAATACGTCAATTTCTGCAAGTAACGATCCGCTTTATGTGGTTGATGGAGTTCCAATGTCGGAAATTAATTTCCTTTCGCCCAACGACATAGAAAGTATGCAGATTTTGAAAGATGCATCGGCAACTGCCATTTATGGTTCGCGGGCTGCAAACGGAGTTGTTTTAATTACAACCAAACAAGGTGTAAAGGGAGAAGCAAAAATTTCACTTTCAGCACGTGCAGGTGTTACAAATGTGGTAAAACAATTACAATCATTGAATGTGGCGCAGTACAAAGAACTCATGGACGAACTTGGCGCAGTTACGCTACCCGAAGGACTTACCGACCAAACCGACTGGTTTAAGGAAACTTTCCGCACAGGAATATCGCAGGAATACCAGCTTTCGGTTGCCAATTCTACCGACAAAATGAATTATTATTTTTCAGGAGGTTATACCAACGAAAAAGGAATAATTCCGGTAGCATATTATAAAAGATTCAATATCAGAGCAAATGTTGAAAATCAAATTCGTCGGTGGTTAAAGTTTTCAACAAATCTTGCCTATTCTGATTACACGAATAACGGAATTATTTCGGGCACTGGTTCGAACCGTGCGGGAGTAATACTTTCAGTGATTAATACGCCAACTTACGCATTAATTTGGGACCCGAACAACGAAGGACAATACTACAATAATTTTTACGGAACAAATGTTACGCATCCTGTTGAAAACATGTCGCGAACTGAGGATAATAAAAGTAACAGCAACCGCTTTGTAGGTAGCGGAATTGCCGACCTTACCATAAGCAAGGATATAAAATTCAAATCATCATTGAGTTTGGACAGAGTTTATTATCATTCCACAAATTTTCTCGACCCGGTTAAAACATCCTACGGTAGAACCATGTACGGACAGGCATCGGACAATCGTTCGTTAAGTTCAATTATTGTTTTCGACAATATTTTAAGTTTCGATAAAAGCATAGAGAAAAACACTTTTGGAGCTATGGCAGGAACTTCTTTTACAAAATCAACATGGAATCAGAGCTATATGACAGGTTCACATTTTGCCAATGCTGATGTTAAAACCCTGAATGCCGCTAATAAAATTGAACAATGGAGCGGAACATCGGGTTCGGAATGGGCAATCATGTCGTATTTAGGCAGGTTTACTTATAACTACGACAGCAAATATTTACTCACCATCAATTTCAGAGCCGATGGTTCCTCCAAATTAGCGCCCGGACATAAATGGGGTTATTTTCCTTCAGCTTCGGCAGCATGGCGTATTTCATCGGAAGAGTTTATGAAAGGAATTGAATGGATTGATGATTTGAAATTACGGGGAGGCTGGGGACAAACCGGAAATCAATCGGGAATTGGCGATTATGCTTATTTACAGCGTTATAACATCCAACGTCAACCATGGTGGGAAACAAAAGATGGCGTTTATGTATATGCCGATGCAGTTCCTGCGCTTTCAGTGGCAAGCATGAGCAATGTTGACTTAACGTGGGAAACAACTTCGCAAACTAATATTGGTTTAGATTTTACTTTGCTAAAGAACCGTTTAAGCATTGCATTGGATGCTTATTACAAATACACAACAAATTTATTGCTTGATGTTCCGTTACCTTCAACTGCTCCTGTGGGTAGTTTGACCCGAAACGAAGGCGAAATGAGCAACAAAGGAATTGAATTGACTGTAAATTCGAAGAACATTATCCGTAAAAATTTTAAATGGGATACCGATTTCAATATATCAATAAACAGAAACCGTCTGGAAAAACTTACATTGCAACAGAAATATTATTTCGCGGAATCGACAACAGGAGAAAAAATAGTACTTATGACTCCGGGACTTCCTTTGGGTGTATTTTATGGTTATGTGTCGAAAGGAGTTGACCCTGAAACCGGAAAGTTGATGTACGAAACAAAAAATGAAGACGGGGTACCTTCATTAAGTGAACGTCAGATAATTGGCGACCCGAATCCTGATTTCACTTATGGTATGACAAACAATATGAGTTATAAAAATTTCAACCTGAATATTTTCATTCAGGGTTCGCAGGGCAACGACATTTACAATGTTTCGCGCATGGAAACTGAGGGAATGTACGACGATAAAAATCAATCTGTTGCTGTGCTCGACCGTTGGCGCCGTCCGGGAATGGTTACTTATATGCCCGGTGTTTCTGCTACAAAAGAAAATTTGAAAACTTCGACACGCTTTGTAGAAGACGGCAGTTATTTGAGAATTAAATCGCTGACTTTATCGTATAATTTTGAAGGCGATTGGATGAAAAAGCTAAAAATAGGTCGTTTACAATCGTACATAACCGCGCAAAATTTACTTACACTGACAAAATACAAAGGTTTCGATCCGGAAGTAAATCAATATGGTGGTTATGCTCCAATTCAAGGCATTGACTACGGCACTTATCCACAATCGAAAAGTTATGTGGCAGGAATAAACATTGAATTTTAAAAATATCATAATATACAATGAAAACATATATTAAATTATCACTTACATTAATCTTATCAGTTTTGATAAGCGCTTGTAATCTTGATTTAGACCCGATTTCTGATTTCACAGAACTGAACGTAGGTGGAAACACAAATACCGGAAGCACGGTAAAATTTGCTACACGTGCCGAAATGAAAACCCAGTACGATTATATGTACAATATGCTTTCGGGCAACAAAGTTGAAGCATGGTTACTTGATATGTTGGTTTATATGGATAGTCATGCCGACAACGCTTACCGTGGAGCTACCGATTTGGAATTGGCACAGTTAGAACAACAAAAACAGGATGGCGAAAATAAAAACATTAACCGCGATTGGGATCAGTATTTTGCAATGATAGCTGCAACAAACAGTGTTATTTGCAATATCGATTCTGTTCCGGAACAAAGTTTTACTCAGGCAGAACGAAAAAAATGGAAAGCTGAAGCTTTGATTTTACGTTCGATGGTTTATTTTGATATTGTACGTTTATGGGGAGATGTGCCACTTATTTTAGTTGAACCACCTGCAATCACAGCGAAAAATATTGAACAGGTTTATCCGCTTTATTATCCCAAACGCGATTCGGTAATCACTGTTTATAAGCAAATTGTAAAAGATTTAACCACAGCTCTGGAGCCTGGTGGCGCTCCCGCAATTTCAACTGATAAATTCATGCTTTCGCGCACAGTTGCTAATACATTGTTAGCAAAAATTTATGCCGAAAAACCATTGCGCGATTATTCAAAGGTTATCAGCTATTGTAATGAAGTTGAGAAGGATGTTTCATTAGTGGCAAAATATGGCGATTTGTTTGACATGAATTCCACAAACACCGATTTGAAAAACAGAAATACATCGGAAGCTATTTTCGAAATTACTTTTGCCGGTGGCGGAAACTGGATGACCTGGATGTGTGGTATCGACCTTGCATCGCCAAACAGTAAATATGACTGGAAGAAATGGTTTACACCTTCGCGCGATTTGATTTCAGCATTTGATAAAGCCGGCGATACCGAACGAAAAAATCAGACAATTGTTCGTGCCGATGTTGACTGGAGCTTACATTACCCATCCAAAGGATATCCTTTTATGTATAAGTATCGTTCCAAATATCACAGTTTTATCAAATACCGTTTGGCTGATATTTTATTGTTGAAAGCCGAAGCATTGGTACAACAGGATAAACTTGCCGAAGCTGCTGCAATAGTTAACACGATACGAACACGCGCGAAACTTCCAAATTTGGCATCAGATATTACTTCTTCAAAAGAAAAAATGGAAGATGCTGTTTTGAACGAACGCCGTTTAGAACTCGCATTTGAAGGACACCGTTGGTTCGATTTGGTTCGTACCGGAAAAGTATTTTCGATAATGAATACACTGAACAGTCGTGACCCGGGTCGTCTTCCAATGAGTACGGTTACTGAAGAAAAATTGGTTTTACCAATTCCTCAACCACAAATTGATAAAAATCCTTCGATGGTTCAAAATCCGGGATATTAATTCAAAAAATAAACTATAAATCCATTATTAAAAAATGAAATACACTATAAAATTAATATCAGTTTTCATTATTACTGCAAGTTTTTGGGCTTGTACAAATGATGACATTGTAGTTCGATATCCTGTATCAATACCAATGATTGATACAGCTATTGTTGCCGAAAGCGTTATAACTTATGGCGATTCCATTCATCTGAAAGTTGCCGTTTCCGATAAAGTGGCACCCTTATCTACCGCATTAGTTCGTGTAGTAGTAAATAACGATATTGTAGCTTCGGAAGTGATAAGAACGAAAGGAAACGAATCTTCGTTTACGCGCGTTTTTCATGTTCCGTTTGTGGCTAACCGACCGAATAATGCTCCGGTAAAAATTTACCTTACAACCACTAACGTAACAGGAATTGAAAAAGATAGTATTATCAGCACAACAATTGCTAAACGTCCGGTAATAAAAAACTATTATCTCGTTCCTGATTTTGGCACCGGTTCTACAGTAAAATTAACTCCCGAAAATACTGACAGTATTTTATGGAAAGCAACCGGATTATCATTGGCAAAAACTTTGAAATTCAAAATTGCTACGAAAGTTGACCGGTTTAATCGTGTTGACTGGACAGGATTAGTTTTCGGTAAGGTTGGCGATGGTATTGGTTTAATTGACCAAACCGGCGAATCATTTGAAGTATCGGATGGAACACTCATTGGAATATCATCATTTACATTCGATGCTTTGATGTTTCAAGCAACTATTGGTGGTAAATTGCTCGAACCGGTTACTACGCTCGATGTAATTGCCGATCTGCCCGCAAATCCGGCATCGCTCATAAACAATACCAATTTCAGAGGTGGTAATGTTTATTTTGGCGAAAATGTTGAAGTTACATTCAGCGGATTAAGCGGTGATATTGCCAACAATGTTTCGCCCGATTATTTCGAAAAAACAGGAACTAATAAAGCGAAATTCTTAGGCAAAACCGGTTTATATAAAGCGTATTATTTAACAACAGCCAATTTTGTGTATATCGAACCACAACCGGAAACATTATATCCAGATGTTTTGTGGGTTTGCGGTACAGGCTACGGACGACCATCGTCGCCTTACGAAACCACTTCAAGCTGGAACTGGAACAGTCCACTTGACTACTACCCTGCCCGATTGGTTTCTCCGGGTGTTTATCAGGTTACTATGTATTGTAAAAATTCGCCAAGTACCGACACAAATATTTATGGTAAACTCGACTTTAAATTCTTCCACAAACGCGGTTGGTGGGATGGACATGAAACCTGGGTAAACGATTACAGTGTTCAGGCTCCGTTCCTTGGTCCGCCAAATGTAAATGGAAACGTTAAAGTTATGTCAGCAACAGTTGTCGAAGGTGTTTTCAAATTTACACTTGACACAAACAACAAAACGTTGACTTATCAGAAATTAAATTAAATAAAAATACCGAAGCAGGATGTTTTCTTATCCTGCTTCGGGTTTTATTCTTTAAATTTGTAATTCATTTATCTCATTTCAGAAAAAAAATTAATGTAGTGAATTTGAAAATTATTTCGAAAATCAATTTTCAATTAACCGATAGTAAATTGCAGTTTTATTTCAACAAATCTCTTGCTGAATATTTTTGTCAAAAAATCTAAAAAATCACATAAAACTCTCATGACCAAAATATATATTTAGGTAACACAGGAATTGAAAATCAACGAAGTTAATGTTTATGAAATTACAAAACTCAAAAAACCAATCTTATCCACGCTCTTATTCCCCTCTTACTCCCTCTCCTTTTGGAGACGGTTGGGGTGAGGTAGGGTTAGGGGGCAGATATATAAATCATAATCCCATGAAAATTACTCAAATACTACTTTTCTCATTGTTATTTACAAGTTGTTGCTCATTTAACGGTTGTAAAGAAGGTGGTGATAAACCCGATGTTGTAGATTCTGTAAAAACGGATGTAGCATTATATGTTACCACAGCGAGTAAATCGATGTTATTTACTAGTATCCCCTTGAATTTTAATACCAAGCCCAATATGGCTGTGGAGTCAACTATCTATTTGAATCCTGCCGAGAGATTTCAAAGTATCGATGGTTTTGGCGCAGCAATTACCGGCTCTACTTGTTACAATTTATTGAAAATGTCGCAAACAAACCGCACAAAACTGTTGAAAGAAACCTTCGACCCGGTTACAGGAATGGGTTATAGCTACATTCGGATTTCAATAGGCTGTTCCGATTTTTCTCTCGATGAATATACTTGTTGCGACCAGCCCGGAATTGAGAATTTTGCAATTCACGAATTGGATAAACGCGATTTATTTCCAATTTTAAAAGAAATTCTCGCTATAAATCCTTCGGTAAAAATTTTAGCTTCACCCTGGACGAGTCCGCGATGGATGAAGGTGAATAATTTAACCGAGTTAAAACCTTATAATTCATGGACAAGCGGACAATTGAATCCGGCATATTATCAGGATTATGCCACATATTTTGTAAAATTTATTCAGGCAATGAATGCTGAAGGTTTCAAAATTGATGCAATCACCATTCAGAACGAACCATTGAATCGTGGAAATTCGGCATCGTTGTACATGACTTGGCAGGAACAGGCAACATTTATTAAAACTGCTTTAGGTACCAAATTTACGCAAGCAGGAATCACTACAAAAATCTGGGTTTTCGATCATAACTATAATTATGACAATATTTCGGATCAACAAAGTTATCCGGTAAAAATATATCAGGACTCCGAGGCAGCTAAATATGTTGACGGAGCTGCATTTCATGCTTACGGTGGCAATAAAAGTGAGTTGCTGAATGTTCATAATGCTTTTCCCGACAAAAATCTCTACTTTACCGAAATGTCTATCGGCAGCTGGAATTATACTTTCGCGGGTGATTTAATGTGGAGTATGCGCGAAATAGGAATCGGCACTTTAAATAATTATGGTAAAGCCGTAATGGTATGGAATTTTATGCTTGATGAAAAAGGCGCTCCAAACCGCCCCGGAGGTTGCACAACATGCTATGGCGCTGTAGATATTAACACCAAAGATTACGCGACTCTCGACCGCAAGTCGCACTTTTACATGATCGGGCATTTATCAAAAGCTATTTCGCCCGATGCAGTTCGTATCGGGACTTCAGGATTAAATGTTTCAGGATTATATACAACAGTAGTAGAAAATACCGATGGAACATATGGAATGGTTATGCAAAACGATACTGACACCAATATCAAACTTGTTATTGATGACAATAAACATTCGTTCAACTACAACTTGCCTGCAAAGAGTATAGCTTCGTGCAGATGGAAAAAGTAAAATTGATTAAACAAAAACGAGGATGAAAATTATTTATCCTCGTTTTTGTTTGAAACTTTTTAATATTTACCAGGATAACTTTAGAATGATATTACATTTCAGCTCTAACCATTCACGTTCCTTTTCATTCAAATTGGGAGAAAGATTATCATAAACCATTTTATGATAATTGTTTATCCACTCTATTTCCTGTTCGGTTAGCATGTCAACATTAATTAAATCCTGATTAATCGGGAAAAGCGTCAATGTCTCGAATTTCAGAAATTTTCCGAATTCAGTTTCAACGGCAGGTACAACAAGCACAAGATTTTCTGTCCGAATTCCATGTTTACCGGTGCGGTAAAGCCCGGGTTCGTTGGACATAAACATACATTCCTGCAATGTTACAGGATTTTCGTCCATACGTATGCTTTGCGGTCCTTCGTGTACGTTCAGAAAATGTCCCACGCCATGACCGGTTCCATGTCCGTAATTCAAACCTCTATCCCACATAGCTTTACGGGCAAGAATATCGAGTTGTGAACCGCGTGTTCCAACCGGAAAAACAGCTGAACTTAACGCGATATGACCTTTCAGCACCAATGTAAAATCGGTTTTTTCTTCATCAGAGGGATTTCCAAATGTAACGGTTCGGGTAATATCAGTTGTGCCATCCAAATATTGTCCACCCGAATCAAGCAGAAAAATGCCTTCGGGTTTTAATGTTGAGGCCGATTCTTCAGTAGCGCTGTAATGAACAATTGCTCCATGTTCGCGATAACCGGCAATAGTTCCGAAACTCGGACCAATAAAGTTTTCCTGTTCAGCGCGGCAGGCAATTAATTTTTTATCGATATTGAACTCCGTCAATTCGCCTGTGCTTACGTTTTCTTCCAACCACATAAAAAAGCGGGTAAGTGCCACACCATCTTTTATCATAGCACGTCGATAACCTGCTACTTCCGTTTCGTTTTTAATGCTTTTCAGCCTGAAAACCGGCGACATGCGGTTTATTTTATTACATTCGGCAGGAATCGATTTAAACAATGAACGGTTCAGTTTTCCACCATCGATCCATACTTTTGCCTCCGTCGATATTCTTTCGAGATGCTGATAAACTGAATTATATGCCGCGGTTTTTACTTCATTATTACTGAAATAATCAGCAGTTTTGGCATTAACTTTTTCAGGATTGATAAACAATGTAGCACTTTCATTATCCACAATGGCAAAAGCAATAACCACAGGATTGTAATCCACATCGTTTCCACGAATATTAAACAACCAAGCTATATCATCCAAAGCCGACAATACAACCACCTGTGCTCCCGCTTTTTGCATTTCTGCACGTAAAAAGGTCAATTTTTCAATAACCGATTTTCCTGCAAATTTTACATCGAAAACAAAGCATTGGTTCGATGGCAATGCAGGACGATCAGTCCATATTTCCGAAATCAAATCCACAGATACAAGTTCAATTCCTGCTTCTGAAAGTTCGTTTTGTAATGACTGATACGCATCCACCGAAAACATTTGCGGGTTCACTCCCACCCTTTCGCCTTTTTTTAAGGTTGAAATAATCCAGCCAACCATGCCTGGTGTTTCGGGTAAACCCATTTTCATTAGGTCGATACCCGTGCCTGCAAGTTGTGTTTCGCCCTGTAAAAAATAGCGCGAATCTGTCCATACACCCGCTTTTTCAAGCCCCACAACAGCAGTCCCGGCAGAGCCTGTAAATCCTGAAATCCATACACGGTCTTTCCAGCATTCTGCTATATACTCACTTGCATGCGGGTCTGTTCCGGGCACGATACATGCCGAAACTCCCTTAATGCGCATTACCGCACGCAGCATTTCAATTCTTTCCTTTATCATAATTCGTTTGTTTTATGTTTGATAAATGCAAAGATATAATTTATTCATTGTTCTGCAGATTTTGCGTAAAAAAACCTCTCTTATTATTTCATTAAAATACTTATTTTCTGTAAATTTACGGCATAAAAATACCAAAATGAATACAATCAGGCTTTCATTTCAATCACACCTCAAAACTGATATTTGCATTTATCAAAAATATTTGATATTCAGTAAATTTCCCAAGAAGTTTACGTAATTGTAATCTGCCCCCCCAACCCCGTTCGGCTGAGTAATTACTTTTCAACTTCAATTTCACTCTTATATCAACAAATCATTATGACAACAAAAACAATAGGCCAACAACAAGGCCGCAGTTCATGGGCTGAACCATGGAAAATAAAAATGGTGGAACCATTGCGCATGACTTCACGTAACGAACGTGCAGTAGCGCTCGAAAAAGCAGGTTATAACACTTTTTTACTTCGTTCCGACGATGTGTATATCGATTTACTTACCGATAGCGGCACCAATGCCATGAGCGACCGTCAGTGGGCGGGCATGATGCTTGGCGACGAAGCGTATGCCGGAAGCCGCAACTTTTATCATCTCGAAGAAACCATTCAGGAGTATTATGGATATAAATACATCGTTCCAACACATCAGGGACGTGGCGCTGAAAATATTCTATCGCAAATTGCCATCAAAAAAGGACAGTTTGTTTGCGGAAACATGTATTTCACCACTACCCGACTGCATCAGGAATTGGCGGGTGGTATTTTTACAGATGTAATTATTGACGAAGCACACGATGCCGAAAAAGAACATCCGTTTAAAGGAAATGTGGATTTGCTGAAAGTGCAAAAACTGATTGATGAACACGGCGCGAATAAAATTGCTTATATTTGTCTGGCTGCTACGGTAAATATGGCAGGAGGACAACCTGTAAGCATGCAAAATGCCCGCGAACTGAGTGCATTGTGCAAAAAACACGGTATTAAAATTTTTATGGATGCCACCAGAGCTGTTGAAAATGCGTTTTTTATTCAGGAACGGGAACCGGGTTATGCCGACAAAACACTTGCACAAATTCTGAAGGAGTTTTGCAGTTATACCGACGGTGCAACCATGAGTGCTAAAAAAGATTCGCTGGCAAATATCGGCGGCTGGCTTGCCCTGAACGACCGCGATTTGTACGACGAAGCCTGTAACTTAGTGGTGGTTTACGAAGGTTTGCACACATACGGAGGAATGGCCGGTCGCGATATGGAAGTATTGGCTATCGGTATTAAAGAAAGCGTACAGGACGATTATATGCGCTCACGTATCGGACAGGTGCGCTATCTGGGAAATTTGCTGACGGACTGGGGCATTCCTATCACGCTTCCTGTTGGCGGACATGCCGTTTTTCTGAATGCACGCAAATTCTACGAACACATTCCGCAGGATGAATTTCCGGCACAGACACTGGCTGCCGACCTTTATCTCGAATCGGGAGTGCGCTCCATGGAACGTGGAATTGTAAGCGCAGGACGTAATAAACTTACCGGTGAAAATTATCATCCCGCCCTCGAACTGACACGGCTCACCATTCCGCGCCGAGTTTACACTCAGGCACACATGGATATTGTTGCCGAATCGGTAAAAAATCTTTTTGATATTCGCGAACAAAAAAAAGGACTACGCATGGTGTACGAACCACGTTATTTGAGGTTTTTTCAGGCAAGGTTCGAGAGATTGTAAAGAAATTCGGGAGGACAGAGATCAGGCTCTGTCCCCCGTACTGTCGGATGTAACTCGCATAAAAGAGCAAAAAGACACACACGTCGGGTGGGTCCCGAGGCTTCGGGATTCAATCCCACCCTTCTGAATTATAAGGATTTATAACCCGCTATGCTACGGTTGTATATAAAAAGAATTTGTTAATTTTGCAGGGAAACTAATGGATAAACTGCAGCATGAGCGGAACACAGTTCCTGATAATACATTATGACGGGTTTACATTCCGACGCTTCGGAACCCCCCGCTCCCGCGCGATTATATAGCGTGGGAAGTAGAAAAAGAAAAAATTCTGGTTGAACGGATTGGTATGCCACACGATGAAATCGTGCGGCAGCGGTGGGGAATACTATAGTCGATTATTTTGCATACCAATACACGGGCAATCAAATAACCGGTATTTTCGACTATACCGGCACACAAAATTCGTACAACATTAAAGAATATCAGGATAAAAATCATGTGTACGGCGCTACTACCGAGATGGCTTACGATGCTAACGGTAACCTTACAAAAGATTTAGACCGCGATATAGTAACAATCCGTTACAATTTACTAAATTTGCCGGAGATTGTCCAGTTTAAAAATGGTAATCAGATACGCAACCTGTACGATGCCGGCGGGCAGAAGTTAAGTACACGTAACTATACTGTATTTCATTACTTTCAACCAATTATTACTATCGGCGAAATTTATGATTTGAATGATATGGTTCAAAATAATGAAGAGGTATATGTTGATGGGGACGATTACCTTGGAAATATTGAATATAAATTTTATGATGAGTATTATTATGGTGAACAAAACTGGAATGGTATAAACTTAAAGCAAGTCAACAACCCGGAAGGATTTTTTAATAATTCGTTGGATTTTCCAATTTTCAATTATTTCCGGCGTGACCATTTAGGCAATAACCGTGAGGTTTGGCGAGCACCATGGAGCTATGGCAGTACAAATTATGCAGCTACTACCACGCAGCGTACCCAATATTACCCTTCGGGTTTGCCATGGGCAAGCAATAGTGGTGATAATCCGTGGGTGCAGAATAAAAAGTACAACGATAAGGAGTTTATCGAAATGCATGGGTTAGATGAGTACGACAGTGAAGCACGATGGTTTTATCCTGCCATTATGCGCACAACTACCATAGACCCACTGGCTGAGAAGTATTACAGTATTAGCCCGTATGCATGGTGCGGGAATAATCCTATTATTGCTATTGACCCTACCGGAGAAGACGTGGTTATCTGGTATAAGGATACAAATAGTAAAAGTGGAATGAGTTCTTACCGATATAGTGGTGGTGAAGTTAAAAGTACGAATTCATACGTTAGGAAAGTGGTTAATGCTTTGAATTATAATATAAACAATGGAAACAAAGCAAAAAATGGAGGCGGAGATCCATCAAAAACTGCTGTCAATGACCATAGTTTAAGTATAAATATCTATGAAACTGATTATCAAAGTCAGCATGATCCTGGCAACAATACAGTATACTGGAATCCGGAGCTTGGAACTGAAACAGAAAATGGGATTATCAGGTCTCCTGCATCTGTAATGGATCATGAATTAGATCATGCAATCTACAAATTATAATGGTTTAGATAATACAAAGAGCAAATACGGCGACCGAGAAGAGGAAAGAGTTATTACCGGATCTGAGCAGAAAACAGCGATTGCAAATGGTGAGATTAAGAATGGTCAAGTAACAAGAACAAGTCATAAAGGCAATTATGTAGTAACTCATAGTGAAACTTCTACTACTGTAAATAAAGAAAAAACAAATACTAAAAGAAAAAAAATAGATGAACACAATAGTACATGGACTTCTGAGTAATCTTACTAAATATATAATATTTGCATTATTAGTATTATTTATAATAAGCTGCCAAAATCAAAATAACAAATTAGAATATCATAATATAAAGAAAATTAAGATTGCATACCTACCTAAATGGATTAATCCAGATACTGACATAGATGAATGTAAAAAAGTTTTTAGTTATGAAACAGTTAAAGATACAATAATTTCTGACAAAAAAACTATTCGAAAGTTAGTAGATTTGATTAATAAATTAGAAGTATCAAATGATACATTAAATTATGATTTTAGAATTTATTGCATCATACAATTTAAAAATGATATGCCTTATATGACATTATGTTTTGGAGCAAATCATACAATTGTAATAAATAATCAATTAATGAAAGATGACAAAAAAATATTCAGTTTTTTTGACGATTTATTATATTAGAGGTTTTGCCCCCCGCTCCCGCGCGATTTTCATCGCGTGGGAGTTTATATACAAGGTTTTACAATTTAAAAACGGCAACGTTATCATCAACCAGTATTCTGCCGACGGGCAGAAGCAGCGCAGCGATAACTACACACGGCTTACAGCCATTACGCCCGTAGGCGAAAATACGGTAGTTAACCCGGAGAATGGCTACAATGATGCGGTGTACAGTTATACAGGTACGGCATATATTGGTGGGTTCGAGTATAATGTAAGCAAAACCAAATATCAGGGTTATGGTGGCGTATGGATTTATTCAGATGTATTTAATCCGGGAAAAATTTATACACCCGAAGGGTATATAGATAATCTCAGCGCTACACTTAGTCCGATAGTAAGCAATGGCGTAAGGTATAACTACTTCCGTAAAGACCACTTGGGCAACATACGTGAAGTTTGGAACGGGGTACGTAAAAACTACAGCAATCAGGTAAAAGAAGCAGCCTCCACCCGCCAGCGCACACAGTACTACCCCAGCGGTTTACCCTGGGCAGAAAGCTTTGGCGCGGCGGTGCAAAAGCACAAGTACAACGATAAAGAGTTTATCGAAATGCACGGCTTGGATGAGTATGACTCCGAAGCACGCTGGTATTACCCTGCAATTATGCGCACTACTACCATTGACCCGCTGGCAGAGAAGTATTACAGCATTAGCCCGTATGCGTGGTGTGGGAATAATCCGGTTAGGAATGTTGATCCGGATGGGAGGGTAATTTCCACAGTAATTGGAACTATTGTTGGAGGTATTGGTGGCGGTATAAATGCAGCTATTCAAGGAACTGATATTTTGGCTGGTGTGGCTGAAGGTGCTGTTGCCGGTTTTATTACTGGTGGTGCAGTAGATTTAACAGTTGCTACATGTGGTCTTGGTGGTATAGCTCTTGTAGGTGCTGCAACCGCTGCAGGTACATTAAGTGGTGCTGCCGGTGGCGTCTTGGGCGACATTACTAATCAAGTTGTAAGTCAGAGGAGTTCAGAGACAATTACAATTACAACTGAAAATTTTGGCAGTAAAGCTTTGTTTGGTTCAGCAAGTGGATTTGTTGGTGGATTTGGTAGTGGTGCTGTAGGAGCTTTAGGTCTTGTCGCAAAGAATTCTACACAAGCATTACAAACAACTATGATACAAGGGGTAGTTGCCAATACTACAGAGTCCGCTGCATCTGCGGTAACAAATGGAGTTGTAAAGGCAGCTACAAATACAGGAGTGAGCATGATGAAAATTGATGCAGCGGTTTCTACTATTACATCAACCACAACAACTGTTGTTGGGGCATCTTCAAGTAATCAATCTACCAATAATACGCAAAGCACTAAATCCAATAATTCACAAAGTACGAACTCAAACAATTCGCAAAAGCCTGTATGGCAATTATATTAAAACAACAAAGCATATGAAATTTATATTATATCTTATTTTTATTGTAACTGGTGGTGCATTTATTTTTTCATTATTCCAATTTACATTATACAATGGTTTTGGAGAAATTATCAAATATTTACCTGTTGAAAAGATTAGTATTAATTCTGACACTACTCGAATGCCTATGAGAATACAATACTCATTTATTATTGATGGTAAAGTAATTCATGACACACAGAATGTCTCAAATAGGATTGCAAAAACAGTCAATGTCGACACCCTAACGATTCTTTACAATAAGACTTTTAATAAAAGTTTTCTGAAGAACATCACAGGCAAAAGCAGTAAAACAATAGATCATAAAACAGGAATGCAAATTTCTGCTTTCTTTTTCGTAGTATTTTTTCTTATTTACAGATTTGGTGATTTAAAGAAATGGGAGGGAATATACTTTCGGGGTGAATATGTTGTGCATAAACAACCAACGAAAACATCCCAAATCATACGTAGGATAGTTAATATATTAATTGTTTCAACAACTGTAATGTTGTTAATAAGAATTATAGTAGCTATCGTCATGATTTACCTTTATAATGGATTTAATAATAAGTTTGATTATGTTAAAGTTGACTCCAATAGTATTGTAGAGTTTGATTCAATTTATCTTAAAAAACACATTAATTACGAATATTTTATCGACAAAAAGGGATACAAGAAATCCGAAAGTGTTGCGTACAATAAGATTTCAAAATATGATTTTTTCGAGGATAAGATTTTTGTAAATAAAAAATATCCAGCTTTAAGTTATATTGGTAATAATAAGTTAGTCTTACAGCAAAATAGCGATAAGATTATTTTTTCGGTGCTTGGTTTATTTTTGCTTGCATTATTATTTGCGCATGTAAATATAAATAAAATCATGGAGTTGAAGGAAGCTAGAAAGAGAAAAAGGGTTAATTCTTAATAGTTAGCTACCCTCTTTCCTGTCGGAAATGTTAATTTAAATGAGCAAATAATCGCGCTTGTCGGGTGGGTCCCGAGGCTTCGGGATTCAATCCCACTCTTTTATATTATTAGGAACTGTGTTCCGATTAATGCTGCAATTGTAAATAAAAATTATTTTTAACTTTGTGACAAAAAAAATAAAGCGGTAGCATTTAGCGGAATAAAATTCCTTACAATACATTAAGACGGGATTACATTCCGACGCTTCGGAACCCGTCAGACTTTTGCGAAGTTTGTATCTGACAGTATAGATTAATTTAAAAACCCTGCAACTAAAAAATTGCAGGGCTTTGTATAAATTTGAAATTAAATATCAGAAAAATTCTGAATATCGTTTTCGGTCGTTTCAATAATGAAATACTGTTAATTTAATTAATATCCTTCAAGGCCTATGAAAGAAAAAGAATCTTTAATCTTCTTCTTTAGCTCTGAACGATTCCCAAACGAAATAAGTCAATAAACCGAGAAAAGCAACTATGGCAGCAATTTGAGCGCCATTGCCATGAGGATCTTTCCAAACGTTCAGGTTAAGCACTTCGCCATCGCCAGTAAAGAAAATAATAAACGCACCTAAAACACCAAACAATGCAGCTCCGGCAATAAATCCGGAAGAAATTAGAATTCCCCGCTGAACACGGGCGTTGGTTAGTTTTGAATTTTTAGTGCTCTTTGAAAACCAATGATTTAACAAACCACCTACAACAAGTGGTGTATTGAGTGGAAGCGGAATAAACATTCCCAATGCAAATGCAAGTGGAGAAATTTTCAGCCAGTTTATCAAAACTGAAATTACTGCGCCTACACCTAAAAGCAGCCAGCTTACACCTGAACCCGACATTAATGGTTCAATAATAGCAGCCATGGCATTTGCCTGAGGCGCTGTCATCGGATTTTGATGCTCTGGAGTTTGTACAAAGCCATAAGCCTGATTCAATATGAAAATAACTATTCCAACCGTAGCAGCCGAAACCAATGTTCCCAGAAACTTGTAGGATTGTTGTTTTTCAGGTGTACTGCCAAGCCAGTACCCAACTTTCAAATCGGTAATAAAACCACCTGCCATCGACAATGCGGTACAAACGATACCACCAATTATAAGCGCGCTAACCATTCCCTGCCATCCTTTCAATCCCACCGATACCAGAACAACAGAAGAAAGTATCAGTGTCATTAAAGTCATGCCTGAAACAGGGTTTGAACCAACAATTGCAATAGCATTAGCAGCAACTGTTGTAAAAAGGAAAGAAATTATCAATACAGTAACAAGTGCAATAGCAGCCTGTAACAATGTAATTTTAACACCGATTAGTAAGAAAACAAAAACTGCAACCAATGTGAGAAAAAGGAAAAGCATAACAAACGACATTTTCAGGTCTTTTTGTGTTCGTTCAACTTTAACTTCGGCGTGGGTTTTTCCGCCAATACCAAAAGCAAGTTTAAATGCGCTGCCAATTACACCCGATGATTTTATAATTCCGATAATTCCTGCCATAGCTATCGCTCCGATTCCTATAGGGCGAACATATTGCCGGAAAATTTCTTCTGCCGACATTGCCCCGAACGGATTAACACCTCCGGTTAAACCAGCCGAAAGTGCTCCGATTTCGTTTACAAGAGGAATAAGCACTAACCACGAAAGCAATGAACCAACTGTAATAATCAAAGCGTAACGTAAACCTACCAAATAACCAAAACTAAAAATTAGTGCACTTACATTGAATTTAAGCACCATTTTAGCTTTTTCGGCAAGCATTGCTCCCACCGGTACAATACGCGTTGTAACTTCTTCGCTGAAAAGTCGTAAAGCTGAAAAACAAAAATCGAACAAACCGCCAATCAAACCACTAATAATAAGCAATTTTGCCTGACTTCCGCCTTTTTCGCCGGTCATCAGAATTTCGGTAGTTGCTGTAGCTTCCGGAAATGGTAATTTACCGTGCATATCTTTAACAAAATATTTTCGGAAAGGAATAAGAAACAAAATTCCTAAAAATCCGCCTAAAAGCGATGAAAAGAAAATTTGCCAAAAATCGACCTGAATATCAGGATATTTTGCCTGAAGTATATAAAGTCCGGGAATGGTAAAAACAGCTCCGGCTACAATAACTCCGGATGATGCACCGATAGACTGAATAATAACATTTTGCCCTAAAGCGCCTTTTTTACGTGCTGCCGCCGAAGCGCCAACTGCAATAATTGAAATGGGAATTGCAGCTTCAAATACCTGACCAATTTTAAGTCCGGAATATGCTGCGGCTGCCGAAAAAATTACAGCCATCAAGAGTCCCATTCCAAGCGACCACGGCGTAATTTCCGGAAATTTACTTCCGGCAGGCATTACAGGCTTGTATTCTTCACCTTCGTTCAACTCACGGTATGCATTTTCAGGAAGTCCCTGAGGTTTTTCATCGTGTAGCATAAATTATTTATCTGGGTTTTAATTTATAAATATTGAATTCAAAGTTTGGCAAAAATAACATTTTAAACCGACTTAGAAAATAATCTCAATAAAAATGCTTCACACATAAAATATGGTGAAGCATTTTGTGATATTAGCACAAACTTATAAAGTAAGAATTTCAAAAAAAAATGAACCTTGAAATATCAGAATAATTGAAATACATTTGAATCAGAATCAGTTTCAATTATTTGGTTATTACCCCTTCAGGGGATTGTGGTTATTTTTCGTACATTACTGTTGATGAAGATGGTGCGAGAGTGAATTTGAGTGAATTTAAAACTTCAATACCATCGAGATTTACCTTTGCATCATGCACAACAGTTGTCCAGTTGCCTTCGGGCAAATTTACATCAACAGCTTTTCGGTTACCATTATGCATTACAAGTATGTTTTTCCATGAATCACCATTTGCATAGTCAGTTAGTAAATATGCCACAACATTCGGAACATCAGTATCGATAAATTTCAGATGCTTTTCTTTCATCGCCTGAGTTGGAATTCTGAAAGCAGGATGTTGTTTACGTAGTGCAATAATTCCGCGATAATACTCAAAAACATCCTGGTGATAGTTTTTATTATCCCAGTTTATCTGATTTATGGAATCGGGCGACTGATAAGTATTATTCACTCCTTTTTTGTCCCGATAAATTTCTTCGCCGGCATAAATAAACGGTACGCCCATAGAAGTAAACACAACAGTTTGAGCCAGTTTATTAAATCTTTTGAGTTCGGCAGAAGTTACTCCGGCCGGTTTGGAAAGGGTTAGTTTATCCACAAGGCTCATATCATCATGACAGGATACATAATTAATAACCTGAGTAGGATTATTTGTGTAAGGTTCTTTTGAATATATTGGTTTCGTATAATCAATCTGTGGATGAAACGAAGCTCCGGCAATACCGAATTTTACGCTTTCTTCCAAACTGTCAACACCCGATGCAAAACCGGGAATTTCCTTGTGCATCCAGCTTCCTTTAAGCGCATCGCGCAAGTCATCGCTGAATACCCCAATATTATTAAGCAATTTTGCATTGCGTTTCAAAGCAAGTTTTTCATCGGGCAAGGTAGTGCTTCCGGCAGTCCAACCTTCGCCGTAAACATAAATTGTAGGATCAATTTTATCAAGCGCTGCACGTACAGCGTTCATGGTTTCAATATCGTGAATTCCCATTAAATCGAAACGAAAACCATCAATTTTATATTCGGTAGCCCAATAAACAACAGATTCAACAATGAATTTACGCATCATAGCACGCTCCGAAGCTGTTTCGTTGCCACATCCTGATGCGTTTGACCACGTGCTGTCATTTACCATTCGGTAAAAATATCCGGGTACCAATTGGTTCAAATGCGAGTTTTCTCCTTCGAATGTATGATTGTAAACCACATCCATAATTACACGAATTCCGTTTTTATGTAGCGATTGTACCATTTGCTTAAACTCTTTGATTCGCGTTACAGGATTGTAAGGGTCGGTTGAATATCCGCCTTCGGGAACGTTATAATTTAATGGATCGTAACCCCAGTTATATTTATTTTCGTTTAATCTGGTTTCATCAATTGAAGCATAATCGTACGAAGGTAATAAATGAACATGTGTTATACCAAGTTCTTTGAGATGATCAATTCCTGCGGATTGTCCATAAGAATTTTTTGTCCCATGTTCGGTAAAAGCAAGAAATTTGCCTTTGTTTTTAATACCTGAATTAGGCGAAACAGAAAAATCGCGTACATGAACTTCATAGATTGAAATATCTGTAAATTCTTTAAGCGGAGGACGAACATCATTTTCCCAACCTGCAGGATTTGTTTCGGAAAAATCAATAATCGCTGCACGTTTACCATTTACACCGGTAGCTTTTACCCACATTCCCGGAGTTTCTCTGAACCATTTATCATCTATTTTAATTTGAAAAGTATAGAATTTCCCTTTAAAATCGCCTTTCAATTCCTTCAACCATGTTCCTTGCTTGCTACGTTTCATATCATGAGTTTCGTAAGCAGCGCATTCATTGCCATTATCATAAAGTAATAGCTTTACTTGTGTGGCGGCTGGCGACCAAACTCTGAAAACCGAAGATTTAGGAGAATAAGTAAGTTCAAGATCATCACCTTCGTAAACGGGGTACTGATCGAAACTTTCATACTTTGGAACATTATTGCAAGCTACAAATAATACGGATGCTAAAAGCATAATTAATGAATGTTTGTTCATATTATTATTGTTAGTGTATATTTATTCAATAAAGTACAAAAATACAATTATTTAAAAAATAAATTACTATAAATGATTTAACATTATTGTAATGTTTATGCAAACGATTTCGGGCAAAAAAAAAGCCACACTGTTCGAATAATCAATTCGTTGCAGTGTGGCTTTAATTTTTAAAAAAAAATTTAATTTATACCGTTTCTTTTGAGAAGAGCATCAATAGTTGGCTCCTGACCTCTGAAACGTTTGTAAAGTGTCATTGGATGTTCGGTTCCGCCTGCCATGAGAATATTTTTACGGAACATTTCAGCGGTTTTTTTATCGAAAATACCGTTTTTTGAAAACAAGGAATAAGCATCGGCATCGAGAACTTCAGCCCACTTATAACTGTAATAACCTGCCGCATAACCTCCCGAGAAAATATGGCTGAATGTAGGACTCATACCCGATTCGTAAACAACCGGAAGTATTTGAGTTGTTGCCATAGCGTTTTTTTCAAATGTTAATACATCTCCTTCAAAAGGTTTTTCAAGTGTGTGCCAGGCCATATCAAGGTAACCAAAACTTAACTGGCGTAAACAACCATAAGCGGCATTGAAGTTTTCAGAATCCTTTATTTTTTTAATCAAATCAGCAGGAATTTTTTCGCCGGTTTTATAATGTACGGCAAATCCATCAAGAAATTCTTTTTCTACTCCCCAGTTTTCCATAATTTGCGAAGGTAATTCCACAAAATCACGATAAACACTCGTACCTGAAAGTGATTCGTAAGTACATTTTGTTAACATTCCGTGCAAAGCATGTCCAAACTCATGCAGGAAAGTTGTAAACTCATCAAATGTAAGTAAAGCCGGTTTAGTTTCGGTAGGACGGGTAAAGTTCATTACAATTGTGATGTGCGGACGACTATCATTTTTGCCTTCCATCCATTGACCTTTGTATTCACTCATCCATGCGCCGGCACGTTTTCCATCGCGTGGATGAAAATCGGTATAAAGCACGGCAAGGAATTTCCCTTTCTCATCCAAAACATCGTAAGCATCAACTTCGGAATGATAAACAGGAATAGCTGAATTTTTTACAAATTTAATACCGTACAAGCGTGTTGCAAGTCCGAAAACACCCTTTTTTACATTTTCAAGCTCAAAATATGGTTTGAGCATTTCATCATTCAAATCATATTTTTCATCTTTAAGTTTATCGGAATAAAAAGACCAATCCCATGGCATCACTTTAAAATAAGCTCCTTTACTGTCGGCATATTTTTGAACATCTGCATATTCTTTATCGGCAACAGGCTTGTAAGCTGCCAAAAGCTTATCGAGTAAATCGTAAACATTAGCTTTATTTTCGGCCATACGTTTTTCAAGTACAAAATCCGCATGTGATTTATAACCTTGCAGATTAGCAATTTTTAAGCGTACATTGGCAATTTTCTGAAGAATTTCACGATTATCATATTCACCGCCCTTCAAATTTCGTGTAGAGTAAGCCATGTAAAGTTCCCGGCGAATATCGCGGTTTTCGGCATATTTCATTACCGGACCATAAGTAGTTGCTTTCAAATTAAGCAACCAACCTTCTTTTTTAGCATTTTTTGCATTCAGTGCAAGCATATCGAGCACATCGGCGGGCAAACCGGTAAGCAGGTTTTTATCCGTAATAAGCAATGACCACGCATTAGTTTCTTTCAAAACATTTTGTCCGTATTTCAGCGTTAGCATACTGAGTTCTTTCGATAATTCACGGTATTTTTCCTTTTTCTCTTCGGAAAGATTAGCGCCACGGCGTACAAATCCATCGTAAGTATTTTTCAGCAGCATTTGTTTCTCAGCTGTGAGTTTAAGTTTGTCCTTACCGGCATAAACAACTTTAACGCGTTCGAACAACTTTTCATTCAATGAAATTGCATTTGAATGTTCTGTCATTAAAGGTGAAATTTCTTCAGCTATTTTTTGCAATTCATCGTTAGTTTCCGAACCTAACAGGTTGTAAAATGGAGAACTCACCTGACTTAAAAGCCTTCCGGCTTCTTCAAGCGCAACTATCGTATTTTTAAAATCGGGCGCTTTAGGATTATTAATTATTGCATCAATTTCGGCATTATGTACTTTCATTGCTTCTTTAAAAGCCGGCAAATAATGCTCATTCTTGATTAACTGAAAAGGAATTGTGTTGTGCGGTGTATTGTATCGCCCAAGCAGCGGATTATTTCCGCTGAGTGTGGCTGCAAAAGCTACTGCAGTCATAAATAGAATTATTTTTTTTGTTTTCATTAAAAGTTATTATTTGATGGTTTTACATGTTATCATTAGGATTATTTTCGTACTAATTTTTGGCTCAAAATGTTGTTTGGAGTTATTACCTGAAGCAAATAAATACCTTTGGTTACATTACTCAGGTCAATAACACCCGATTTTTCTGTCATTAAATTTTGGAGCACAACTTTTCCGTTCATATCAAATACAGTCCACGATTTTAAGTCATACTCCTCTGGATTAAAATAAAATACATCTTCCGACGGATTTGGATATACTCTGATTTGCATATTGTTATTAAATGAGTATGTTGAAATATCGGTGTTGTCAATTTTTTCGTAGGAAATAATTATCTGATTTCCTTTTTTAATGTCTATTTCGTTGTTAAAAACAAAAGGTATGTTTGTACTCAGTAAAGCTCCATTATCGCCCCAAAATGTAAGTTTGGTTTCCATTTGGTTGGCTTTATTATTGGTAAAATTATTGTAATCAATAGAAGAAAAATCGCGCCATTGTCGATAAATTGGCATTTGCATCAATTTTTTGGTAAGATTTCCATTATTATACAAGTAATTATATTTTATAACACGTTCCCAAAACATCGATTTCCAATAATAATAAGTTTCCGTTGCAATATTTCCATCTCCGTTATAGGAATATTCAATCATTGATTCATTTTCCCATTTCGAAAGATTTGTATTCCAACTTTTCGTACGTTGCGACGATACTTTACCATTACTTGTATAATACCAAACCGTTTTTTGTTGATTAATCCATTCGTTTTCAGTATTTTTTATAGTCAATGTTTGAGCCATAAGCATACCATTCGGATAATATTCAAAACTCAGTTTTAAATCCTGATTTTCGGTGGGCGTTATTCCAATTTTTTTAATAATTGTTGTTTCGGGCGATTCATTTTGATAAACATTCTCTGTAACTTTTGTTAAAAGCCATTTATTCGATTCATAAATAAAATCCCGTCGTAGAGTAACTAAGTTATTATCGTAAATCAGAGTAGTGAGTTTATAATCCTGTTCCATGCCGTTTAAAAACTTGCTATGTCTTTCAGAAATCAGCAATCCATCGGCGTAAGTGTAGTTTATTTCGTAATTAATTACCCAATCGGAATTTTTATATATTTTCTCCCGCTGGGTTATGCATTTATTGTCGTTGTAAATCCACTCGGTTTGGCTGAGTCTTTTCCACTGGTTATCCTCAAAAAAATATTTGATTTCGAGCGCTTTATTGTTATTACTATCATAAAAATAATAATATCTGAAAGTAGTGTCGGTATCAAAAACTTTCAGTTGCGTAACAAGGTTTGAATTTTGCGCCGATGTATATAATGAATTGAATAACAACAATATAACAACCACATGAGCAGTAAAAAGGTTTTTCATTGACAAAATAAATGTTACATAAATATTAATTGAAACATAAAAGAGCTTGCAAATATAAACGAAATTAGCCAATGCCGTATAAAAGCGCCTCAAAATCAGTAAAAAAAGTTATTAATTCATTTATTAAATAAGCAAATTTGCATTCTGAAGTATTTCAGCCATTTCGTCTCGTACTTTCTCCGCTTCATTTCGGGCAGCATTAGCAAAATTAGCATCAGAAGAAGCATAAATAATTTGTCGCGAAGAATTAACGAGTAAACCACATTTATTGTTCAAACCGAACTGTGCAACTTGTTGCAAACTTCCTCCCTGAGCGCCTACACCCGGAACAAGTAAAAAACTATCAGGAACAATTTTTCTGATATCGGTAAGCATTTCAGCTTTTGTAGCGCCCACTACATACATCATATTTTCGGTATTACCCCATTGTTTTGATGTTTCAAGCACTTTTTCGAACAATCGCTCACCAGTTTCGGCATCTTTCAAAAACTGAAAATCGAAAGCGCCGGTATTTGAAGTCAACGCCAACAAAATTACCCATTTATTGTGATGTTTCAGAAATGGAGTTACCGAATCGCTTCCCATGTAGGGCGCAACTGTAACAGCATCGAAATCGAGATTGCCAAAAAATGTACGCGCATACATTTCCGATGTATTTCCAATATCGCCACGTTTAGCATCGGCAATTATAAACTGGTCGGGATATTTTGTTCGTATATAATCTACTGTACGTTCGAGCGCTTCCCAACCGTGAAGTCCCAAACTTTCGTAAAATGCCAAATTTGGTTTATAAGCTACACATAAATCCGCAGTTGCATCAATTATTGCTTTGTTAAACTCGAAAATGGGATCATCGTTATCAAAAAGAAACTCCGGAATTTTATTAATATCCGTATCAAGTCCTACACAAAGAAACGATTTTTTACGCAGTATGTTTTCGAATAATTCCTGTTTTGTCATGATTATATGTCTTAAATAATTTTTAAATCAAAAAATCTCTTACTTTTTTGCTGATAAATTTTTTCACTTCATTCCAGCTTTTAATTTTCAAAGCTTCAGGTTCTTCGCTTTCGTCGGCGTCGGTGAAATAAATCAAAGCTTGAGGTACGGAAATTCCTAAAATCTGCTTAAAATATTTTTGTTTATGAAAATCTATAAAATCCTGAATAGAGTAATGATTAAGTAATTCGGCAATATCCCAAAAATCCTTTTTCTTTCCTCTTCCTAAAATTGCCTGAATTTTCATGGCAATTAAATCTTTTTCTCCTATAAAACGTATTCCGTCAATTGTAAACATATTATCTATCAAAGGATGAGGATAATAAACCAAGTCCACTTTTATGTTATCGATATAACAAAATATTCCCCATCTTGCAAATGTATTTTCATAAAAAAAACGTTCAGCAAAATGAGTTCTTAATATATTTTCAATTTTGGATTTATCGAATTCTTCAGATGAAAACAAATCTAAGTCGATAGATTTGCGATGTCCGTATTTGAGTGCTAAGGCAGTACCACCAACTAAATTAAAGCTCATTAATTCAGGTAGTAACATTAATTCTCTCAATAAGGAAAAAGTTCGGGGTTCAACTGTCTGTTTTTGTAACATTGAAGTTCGCTTATATCGTGATTTATAATAACTGCAGCTAAATTCATTCTGTGTTCAGGTAAAAAACGTGCATTTAATATTGTCTTCTCAATTTTTTCTTCGCCATAATATCTCCTGCACTGCCTTATATCTTCAATATCACCACGTTCAAATACTCGTGTGATAACAAAATCAGCTTTGGCATCAATATCGAGTATTTCAAAATTGACATCCCAAAAAATACGTTTGTCAAACACAGGTTTCATAAAAAATATACTTTAATAATTTCGAAGCTAAACAACTTCAATTCTTAATTTTTAAAACTGAAACTCTAAGAAATATTCATTAGTTTTAGTGATTTTGATAATAAGCATTAGAAACTTTCATAAGTCTTCGACTTATTGAAGTTGAATGAACAAAAAACTATAACTCACTCTCTTTCATTCGTTCAGTATTTTCGGCAACGATCAGTTTATCAATAACTTCCTGAATATCGCCGGCTACAAAAGCTGTTAGATTGTACATTGTATAATTTATACGATGATCGGTTACACGTCCCTGAGGATAATTGTAAGTCCTGATTTTTGCCGAACGGTCACCGGTTGAAACCATAGTTTTCCGTTTCGAGGCGATTGCTTCCTGATGTTTTGCAACCTCAATTTCGTATAATTTTGAACGAAGCATTTGCATTGCCAGTTCACGGTTTTGCAATTGGGTACGCGCCTGTTGACAAACCACAACCATTCCGGTAGGTTTATGGGTTAATTGTACCTTAGTTTCAACTTTGTTTACATTCTGCCCTCCTGCCCCACCCGAGCGCGAAGTTTGCATTTCAACATCGGCAGGATTCAATTCAAAATCCACTTCCTCTGCTTCGGGCAATACAGCAACCGTAGCTGCCGAAGTATGCACACGCCCCTGAGTTTCAGTTTGGGGCACACGTTGCACTCGGTGAACGCCCGATTCGTATTTCAGAGTTCCGTAAACATTTTCGCCGGAAACCGTAAAAATTACTTCCTTAAAACCACCAGCAGTACCTTCACTTATGTTGGTAATTTCGGTGCGCCAGCCTTTGTTTTCGCAGTATTTTGAATACATTCTAAACAAATCGCCGGCAAAAATTGCAGCTTCATCGCCGCCAGTACCACCTCTTATTTCAACTATCGCATTTTTATTATCCTCAGGATCGGGCGGAATCAGCAACAATTTAATATTTTCTTCCATCTCAGGAATTTTAGGCTCTATTTCATCCACTTCCATTTTTGCCATTTCGCGCATTTCAGCATCGGTTTCGTTTGCCAAAATATCTTTTGCTTCGGATAAATGCGCAAGAGCCATTTGGTATTCGTTTTTCGCAATTAGAATTTTTTCCAAATCCCGATACTCCTTGTTCAACTTCACATATCGTTTCTGATCCATAATTACCTGCGGATCTGTTATAAGTGTCGATATTTCATCGAATTTATGTTGTAATCCTTCCAGTTTTTCAAGTAAACCTGATTCTGCCATTATTTTAATTGATTTTTTATTTTACTATTCGTTCAAACTAACAGACGTTCATATATTTAACATCAAATAATCAAAGAATTTTATACTTAGATAATTTATTTTATACTTAGATAATTTATTTTGTGGACGATTTATTTAATGATTTCTTCGCATTAACAGCTCTTATTTCAGCTTCTTCTTTCAAATTATTTACAAGCTTTGTAAATCTCCATTCCATTATTTCTGAGTACTTCTTCTGTGTAATAAAAAAATCGAAAAACCATCCAAACTTAACGCGTGTTTCAAGAATCATCCAACAACCATCATTTTCCGGTTCAAGATAAAAAGTTCCTATTGTTTTTTTAAAAAAAGCATCGGAATACATTACTTCCAGTTTCACTCTTGTACGTCCATCCCGCAATTCATTAAAATCCATTCTGCTGTCAACGCATATATTACTAAAAGTAGTTATATACGGAACTACAACATCCCCTACTCCACGTATAAGACCTGTTTTTTCATCGTATTTTGTCGATTTAAAATCAAATTCGATAATTTCACCTTTCTCTCGCCTTAAATTCATATCTTTCAAACCCCATGTGAACAATTCATCAAGATTGTAACGGGTTTGATATACAAAATCAGAAACAACTTTCTTTGATATTTCATGTGGGGCTTTCACCCAGGTTTTAGTAAAAGTTACAAAATCGCCATCTTTATATGTGGTTGAAACAAAATCACCTGCATATAAATTTGCGGATAATATTACTAAAAAATTGATTATGATAAATATCTCAGGAACTTTTCTCATCAAAAATGTTTTTTCGTCGGTTTTATCGAAAATCCTCTGCTCTTATATATGCAATGTATTTTTGAGTAAATATTTTATGCAAAAATACCAATAATTTTGCTGAATCAGAACTTTTCAATAAAAATCAATTTTCACTCATAAACAAAAATGTACCTTTCATTATTAAAGTACTGCAATTCATTGTCTGATAAATTGAAAACATATCATTACATCTAAGGTATATTTTATCGATAACTTAAAAACTTTAATATTTTCATAATCATGCAAACTTTATCAATAACTGCCAAATTTTTTAAGTATTTTTGCCAGAATAATATAAACTTTTATTAAACCATGAATATAGTAGATCGTTTTTTGAAATACGTAAGTTTTAACACTACTTCAGATGAAAACACCAAAATGACTCCAAGCACTCCGGGGCAAATGGTTTTTGCACAATATCTTACCGAAGAGTTAAAATCGATTGGATTACAAGATGTTAGTTTGGATAATAATGGCTATATAATGGCCACATTACCTGCCAATACTGATAAAGAAATTCCTGTAATCGGATTTATTTCACACATTGACACAAGTCCTGACATGAGTGGTAAAAATGTAAAACCAAGAATTATTGAAAATTACAATGGTGCCGACATTTTACTCAATGAGGAAAAAGTTATTGTTTTCGAAACTGAAAAATATCCTGAAATTTTAAAATATAAAGGACAGGATATAATTGTTACCGATGGAACAACATTGCTTGGCGCTGATGACAAAGCTGGTGTAACTGAAATTGTAAGCGCCATGGAATACCTGATTCAACATCCTGAAATAAAACATGGTAAAATCCGTATAGCTTTTACTCCCGATGAAGAAATTGGGCAAGGAGCCGATCATTTCGATGTAAAAGTATTTGGGGCTGAATGGGCTTACACAATGGATGGCAGTGAAATTGGCGAACTTGAATACGAAAACTTTAATGCCGCCGCCGCAAAAGTTACCTTTAAAGGTATCAATGTACATCCCGGATATGCCAAACACAAAATGCTGAATTCAATGCGCGTAGCTCAACAGTTTTTATCAATGTTGCCACGCCACGAAACTCCTGAACACACCGAAGTTTACGAAGGCTTTTATCATTTAACGGCAATGCAGGGAAGTGTTGAAGAAAGCACACTGAATTTTATTATCCGGGATCATGACCGCGACCGCTTTGAACGACGAAAAAAAGAAATGCAACATTTGGTGAATAAAATCAATGCCGAATTTGGAACTGAAACAGCTTCGTTAGAGTTACGTGACCAATATTATAATATGCGCGAAAAAGTTGAACCGGTTATGCATATTGTAAATCTCGCGTTTGAAGCAATGGAAGCAGTGGGCGTAAAACCAAAAGTAAAACCTATACGCGGCGGAACCGATGGCGCGCGACTGTCATTTGAAGGACTTCCTTGTCCAAATATTTTTGCAGGAGGCCATAATTTCCACGGACGTTTCGAATATCTCCCGATTCCTTCAATGGAAAAAGCCATGATGGTGATAGTGAAGATAGCTGAAATCATGGGGAAATAAATCTGTTTCGGGTTTCGGGTTTCGGGTTTCGGTTCCGGGTACAGTTTCAGGTTTATTATTTTCAGAGTTTTAGGTTTTTCGCAATAACTGACTCATAACCCATAATTCGTATTTCTTAACTTTGATTTCTCATTTTCTTAATTTCTTAATTTCTTAATTTCTCAAATATTTTATGAAAACAACTCCATTTACTGAAAAACACATAGCGCTCGGTGCCAAAATGCACGAGTTTGCAGGCTATAATATGCCAATTGAATATTCCGGAATTTTTGATGAGCACAACACTGTACGCAATGGCGTTGGAGTTTTTGATGTATCGCACATGGGCGAATTTTGGGTGAAAGGCCCAAATGCATTACCGTTTTTACAGAAAGTTACCTCAAATAATGTTGCTTCGCTTACTATTGGAAAAGCACAATATTCGTGTTTCCCAAATGGTAATGGCGGAATTGTTGACGATTTACTCGTTTATCGATACGATGTAGAAAAATACATGCTCGTGGTAAACGCATCGAATATTGAAAAAGACTGGAATTGGTGTGTTTTAAATAATATTGAAGGCGCTGAACTTGAAAATGCATCGGACAATATGGCTCAACTTGCCATTCAGGGACCAAAAGCAACCGAATTGTTACAGAAGCTCACATCAGTTCAACTAAGCGATATTCCTTATTATTCATTTAAAACAGGCGATTTTGCAGGTATTGATGAAGTAATACTCTCCAACACAGGTTATACCGGCGCAGGTGGATTCGAATTATACTTTTATCCACAATATGGCGAGAAAATTTGGAACGCTCTTTTCGAAACCGGTGCTGAATACGGTTTGAAACCTATAGGATTGGGCGCACGTGATACACTCAGACTTGAAAAAGGATTCTGCCTTTACGGAAATGATATTGACGACACTACTTCGACTATAGAAGCCGGTTTAGGGTGGATTACCAAGTTTGTGGATGGAAAAAACTTTATCGACAGAACTTTACTTGAAAATCAAAAATCCGAAGGTGTAAAAAGAAAACTCATTCGTTTTGAAATGATTGAAAAAGGCATACCACGTCATGGTTACATTATTGTGAACGAAAACAACGAAAATATCGGTATTGTTACATCGGGAACAATGCTACCTGATAAAAAAAGTTTAGGTATGGGTTACGTAAAACCCGAATACAGCGCGAAAGCATCAAAAATATTCATTCAAATCAGAAATAAGAACTTAGAAGCGGTAGTTCTATAAACCTACTTTATTATAACGATAATATTCAGTAAAAATACCCTGCTCAATTCTTTTGGCAGGGTATTCTATTTATATATCAAAATAAAAGTTCTTATGCTTTATAAACGATATTCAATTGTATTTCATAAACAACCTTAGAATCAATTACAATACAACATGTTCTCAATCATTGTAACTTCAACTTCTGTTCATTTTAAAATCCATCAAATATTCATTCAGTTCATTTTTTACTTCCGGAGCAAGAATCAGCAATCCAATAATATTTGGTACAGCCATAGCAAGTATTAACATATCCGAAAAATCAACAATCGAACCCAAACTCAAAACAGCACCAATTACAGTAAAAATGAGGAAAAACATCTGATAACTCAAAGTTGCAAAACGTCTGTTACCAAATCGGCGTTCGGCAAAATCGCCGACTAAAAAATCGAAGCTTTTCATACCATAGTACGACCATGAAATAATGGTAGAATAGGCAAAAAGAAAAATTATTGGTAGTAACAAGTACGAAAACCAACCTGAAACTGTTGCAAAAGCCGCGGAAGTAAGTTGTGTACCAGTAAGATTTTCAGGATTATTGTAAAGTCCGGTAACAATTATAACCAATGCTGTCATTGTACAAATTACTACAGTATCAATAAAAGGTTCAAGTAACGAAACAAAGCCTTCAGTTACCGGTTTTTGAGTTTTTACAGTGGAGTGAGCTATCGCTGCTGAACCAATTCCCGCTTCGTTAGAAAATGCCGCCCTCCGAAAACCAATTATCATTACACCAATAAAACCTCCTTTTGCAGCTTCGGGTGTAAATGCACCTTTTACAATTAAAATAAACGCTTCGCCAATATTTGAAAAATTAAATGCAATTATTACCAAACAGGAAATAATATAAAGCAGAGCCATAACCGGAAATAACTTATCGTTTACTTTAGCAATTCCCTTTATGCCTCCAATAATTACGATGCCTACCAATAAAGCCAATACCAGGCCTAACCAAATTTTATGTTGGGCAAGTTCAGGAAAAACTGTAACAGTTTGAGCTATTACCTGGTTAGACTGAAACATATTTCCTATTCCAAGTGCGCCTACAGCTGCAAAAACAGCAAATATTACCGCTAATATCTGTCCCGGAAGTATAAGCCCTTTTTTAGCTAATCCATTCTTCAGATAATACATAGGGCCACCCGAAACAGAACCATCGGCATTAATTTTTCGATATTTTACTCCAAGTGTACATTCAGTAAATTTCGAAGTCATACCAAGTAACCCGGCAATAATTAACCAAAAAGTTGCGCCCGGACCTCCCAAACTTATCGCCACAGCAACTCCTGCTATATTACCCAGACCAACAGTTGAAGCACATGCTGTAGAAATAGCCTGAAAATGTGAAATTTCGCCATCATGACCATCTTTATCGTACACACCGGCAGCAAGTTTTATTGCATGGCCGAAACCACGAATATTTATAAACTTGAAGTAAAATGTAAAAAAAGCAGCGCCAAAAATCAGCCAAATGATTATGAACGGAACTTTGCTTCCCAAATCCAGACCCAATGCTGCAAATGGATCCCAAAACAAAATTTTTTCGAGAAAAGTTACCAAAGGTTTGAAAATTGCGTCAGCTTTCTTGTCGATAGTAGAACCAGCTGCTTCGGCAGAAAGATTTGAACTGATGATAAGGAAAAATGAAACTACACTGATTTTGTTGAATTTTAGCATATTATCCGAATTAAATATAACTACATTTCTCTCCTGACATATTTATCAGGAGTAAAAATTTATCATTAAAAACGGGAAATTAAAAATCAGGAAGAAAAGAAAAAACCGCATTGTTACTTTGTTGAGAAAACTCCTGATAACAGGATTTGAGCTACCGGTTTTCTTTGTAATCTGCTGTTTCGCCAAAGCGAAATCCCGAAGGTGCAGCCCGCCATTAAAAACTTTTTATCACTCAGTAATACTTTAATGTTGAGTTTTCCAATCTCTGAACAATGCGGTTCGTTTCTTTAACTAATGCAAATATAACAATTATTTTTCGAAAGTATTCATTTTGCAGACAATTTTTGAGTAATATTTTTTCAAAAAAATGTAATTATCATATTTCGAATATCGTTATGATTAAATCGCTAAAAAACACTTAGGAAAATTATGTAATCTCAAATTAAATAACTATTTTTGTGCCACTTTTTCTGAAAAGTAGCTATTTAAGAAACTCAAAATCAAATAACCGTAAATATGTCGAAAAAAATTAAACAACAAGATGAGTTAGAAAATGTACAACAGGTTTTAACCACATCAGAAGCTTTTATAGAAAAATATCAGAAACAAATTTTATATGTTGTCGGGTCATTAGTTTTGCTCGTTATACTAATTCTTGCTGTTCGCAATTATTATCTCAAACCCAGAGAAACGCGCGCATCGGAAGAAATGTATAAAGCACAAACGTATTTTAATGTTGATTCATTCAAAATTGCGCTCAACGGAAAGCTTCCTGAATTTATCGGTTTTAAAGAAATTGTATCAGAATACGGAATTACTGCTTCAGGAAATCTTGCTTCAGCATATGCAGGAATTTGTTATTATAAACTAGGTGAATACGACAATGCAATTAAATATCTGAATCAGTTTGATGGGAAAGACGAAAACATTAGCGTTGTGGTAACCGGACTTATTGGCGACAGTTATGTAGAAAAGGGTGAAACAAAAAAAGCGCTTGGTTTTTTTGAAAATGCTGCATCATCTGACAATAAAGTATTAAGTCCGATTTATTTAAAAAAGGCTGCTGTTGTTTACGAATCGCTTAAACAACCGGAAAAAGCTCTTGAATTATATAATAAAATTAAAGATAAATATCCACAAAGTTCGGAAGCATCGGATATTGACAAGTACATTGCACGTTTAAGCAATTGAAGAAAAAATACATTCCACCAAAAAAGCTGCTTCAACAATACGAAGCGGCTTTTTTATACTTAAATTCATAATCTGATTTTATAAAAACTTGCTTGCTTTTAAAACAGATGTGCTTACTTTTAAAACTGTTATTATACTCCACAGTAAATTAAAAAAAATTAATATAACTTCAAATGGCCACACAATATCAGAATTTATCAGAGTATAATGCTGAGCTTTTACCTGACAGGGAAATACTTGCAAAACAAAACTATGCCATTGCAGTAGCCGATTGGAATCCGGAAATCACACATACACTACTACAAGGCGCAATAAATACTCTTGTTCAACATGGGGTAAAATCTTCAAACATAAGTGTGGTTCATGTTCCCGGAACTTTTGAACTCACATGGGCTGCTAAAGAATTCCAAAATCAGTTTGATATTAAATCTGCTTTCGAAAACAAGAAACATATTTACAACGCTGTAATTGTACTTGGTAGTGTGGTACAAGGAGAAACACCTCATTTCGATTATGTATGTCAGGGCGTTACGCATGGAATTTCATTATTAAATACAATTTCCGAAAAATGTCCGGTAATTTTTGGTGTATTGACAACGAGCGATATCCAACAAGCAATTGACCGCGCCGGAGGAAAACATGGAAATAAAGGAGTAGAAGCAGCAATAACAGCAATAAAAATGGCAAATATTATTTGGTAATCACAGCGAATAATTGTATCTTTGCACTCGCTAAACAAAAAAAGGGCAGTTACCAAAGTGGCCAACTGGGGCTGACTGTAACTCAGCTGTCTTTCG
>CAYONE010000035.1:0-40347 GCA_964405245.1 uncultured Paludibacter sp. | reverse complement strand
CCTTCGGTCCAGTTAACAAATTCGTATCCTGAATTTGGACTTGCTTCGATGGTTACCCATGTACCCGAAGGATAGCTTCCACCGCCCTTAACAGTACCACCTGCAGCAGGGCTGGCTGTAAGCGTAAGATTTCTGTTAATAGTACTTCGGAAATTGGCAGTGTAAGTAACATTGCGGTTTGGCATAGTGAAGTTATATGCTGCCGTGGTTGATACTGCTGCACCGGATGAATTTGTCCAGTTTATAAATTCGAAGTTGGCAACGGGCAATGCTGTGAGTGTAACTTTATCGCCAACCAGGTACGATCCTGCACCGGTAGCTACACCTCCTGTAGCCGGAGTTGCAAAAGTTGTTACCTGATAGGGAATTTCAATTTTATACAATTCGCGACCAACAGGAATATGATAATCTGCCGAAAAATACAAAGTTCTTTCTGCTGCATCGAATAAATATTGTGGATCAGGATTGGGTTGTGTTACCAGTTCGGGAACTAACATTTCGGTGCCTGCTGCAGTACCATCAGTGCGGAATATATGGTGATTGTAACTGTTAGGAGTTGCCGCAAAATATATTTTATTATGGTATGTGACAAGATTACTACCAGCCCAAGAATTTTCGGTTCCCGGATTAATATCTTTGACCATTACAGTACCTTCTGCAGTGCCGTTGGTTTTCCATAGCTCGTACCCATGCGTACCATCATTGGCTATAAAATAAAAATTAAACATGTGGTATAATCCAGTTTTATAGGGCATTGAAGAACTTGAACTGCCTTCGCCCGGATTAATATCCTTCAGCATGTATGTGCCTGCCTCGGTACCATTTGTTACCCACAACTCATTACCATTCTTACCATCATTCGCTGAGAAAATTAAAACCTGATTCAGTCCGAAACTTACTTTATGCAAATATCCTATTTGTTCTTGTATATTTGTGGTATTAAAGTCTTTAAACATAACAGTACCCGCTACTGTACCATCTGTTCGCCATAATGCCCAACCATTTGTACCATCATTGGCTATAAAATACAACTTATTGTTCAGGATTTGCATTTGATTGTTAAAATCATTCATTCCGTGTCCGGTCGGATTAATATCTTTAAACATTTGTGTTCCTTCAACAGTACCATCCGTTGTCCATAATTCTTCACCATTAGTGCCATCATTGGCAATAAAGAAAAGTTTATTATTAAATTCAATGAAAATCTCAGGCATGCTTTTAGCATTACTTGTGCCTTTACTGCCCCTTTCGCCGGGATATATGTCTTTCAACATTTTTGCATTATTACTTTCGCCATTTGAAACCCAAAGTTCAAAGCCTAAATCCACATTGAGGTCGGTTGCATAAAAAAATATTTTATCATTCCAGATATAAAATGGATTATAGTATCCAAATCTACCTATATAATCAATTGCATATGTTCCGGTTTCTGTGCCATCTGTTTTATAAATAGCTTCATATGTTGAACTTTTAGGTTGTGCGACAAAATGAACTTTATCCTTAAAAACAAAAAAATGTTTTGCAACTATTTCGTCTTCTATTTTTACAGTGCCGGCTTCTGTTCCATCTGTTCGATAAAGTCCGTTCGTTTTTCCATCATTTGCAGAAAAATACAAATTGAAATTATGTTCAAATAAATATTCCTTAGGGTCGCTGTTTTTACTGGCAGTTGTGTTAATGTCTTTTACCAGTACCGGAAGTTGTGCATTTAAGTTAATGCCCGGCATTATAAGCAGCATTAGAAAAATAAAGTGTAATTTTTTCATGGGGATTAAATTTTTTTAGATTATTATAGAATAGATTTTAATAATAGAGCTTATATAAGTTTGATAATTACGATATATATTTTTCTTAAACGCGAAGAACGCAAAGGTTTTAAGACGCAAATGGAACAGTCCGAAAATCGGATGAAAATCTTTTAAGTTTTTGTCTTTGCGTACTTTGTGTTTTTTTTGATGAAATATTTATTAGTATTTATTACTTAGCGTTCTTAGCGTTTAATTGTATTTTAAAATTATTATTCTAATTAATGTATTTCATCGTATATTTTCACATTTAAGCGCCACTTTATCACCGGCACCATCGTAACGTAATGGTTGGAAATTTCCGCCTACGTAATCTTCCTGAAAAGTTACCTTGTAGTACGCACATTCGCCCGATTTGGTTTTCATGGCCATGGCGGCGATGCAGTAGCGGTGCAGTATAGCGCCCGAAATCTCGTGCCGACGTATTTCCCAGTCGTAGGTAATGGCAACTTTCAGAATTTCGGTGGCATCGAAACGTCCGTTTTTCCAATCGTTGGAGTTTTTCAGGGCGGTTATCATCCGTGTAACGCGGGCAGGGTCTGTAACCACAGCTTTAGGAAATTCAGCACTTGAAGCACCGGCAGATGCAGCGGTTTCGTTCAGTTTTTGTGCCAGCGTGTTGTAAGCGCTGAAGTCGTCGCCTTCAATGGTAAATTCGCCGCTTGCCACAGGGGCGTAGTAACAGTTTACCACCATTTTCAGCGCGTGTTTTCCGGGTGCAAGTTTGCCAAGGGTTTCAGCAAAATTCACCGGACCTTCGTATTTATTACCAAATTTTTTGTAGATAATTTCCTTTCCGCCGTAGGCAGAGGTTTTTTCAGGGTCGGGTGTCATATCTATTACAAGATATTTTTTGTCTTTCAGCGTACCCGTAACCCACATATTGGCAAAGGTGAGTTGTTCCTCGCGCGGTTGCTGATAACTGTAAAGCGGTGGTTTGGTTTCGAAAATAAAAACTTCCACCTGCAGTGGCGCTGTTGCCGACTGATTCTGATAGAGATTTTTTACTGCATCGGTGAGATAAGCCACAGCGTAAATGTGCTCACCGGCTTTGAAGTCCTTTTTAAGGTTTTGCGGCGATAAGGGATTTACCGGATGATCGGAAAAAACTATTTCCCGCGGTAACTGTGCCTGCACTGCCAGAACTGTTCCGACAGCAAGCAATAGAATTTTGAATTTCATAATATCTGACTTACAAGCATTTATTCACATAGGAGGATTGCCCATTTCTCACTGAGGAGTTTTTCAGGACAATCTCTGAAATTCTTTTAAGCGTTAAGAAATTTCCATGAATATCATGTAATTAGTATAGCGCTTATCAATCAAATATCAACAGATTTAGTCTGAACAAACAAAAGATAAATAAACAATGAAAGTTATATATATCTAAATCATTGAATAAATTCAACGAAAGAGTTCGCTACAAATATAATCCAATAAAAAATAACAATGATTATAATTTATAAACATATTTAATGGTAAGAATGTTTTTTAACGAAATATAATAGTGAAATCTATAAATTCATTTTAATAAATTGAAATTTGAATTAATAATTTTAATGTCAATCAAATATAAACAATTTTAGTACTTAAGACAAGTATTCAAAACAGATGTTAAAGATTATAAGCGAAGAAGATTTAAACCTGAATAAATCCTCTTCCCAATTAAAAAGAAATATTATCAACGTAAAATTAATTATTTCCTGCTCCCAAAAATTATATCAACTGCAGGCCAGAGCTGCCAGTGATTGCCAAAAGGATAAATAACGAACGAAAGCACATAACCAACTTATAACACAAGTGATCTGCTCGTTTTCCACAAAACAGTTCCTCTATTTTCGATAAAAACGTTTTCTGCTACTCTTGTGATAAAAAAGTTTTCAGGCTTTCTTCACAAAATAAGTTTCGGAATAATTTCAACTTATATGAAACATCCAATGAAAAAGTTGTTCCCATACAATAATGTACCATACGTTGATATGCCAGCGGAAAATCGATAGTGGAATGATAATCAGGTTTTTTCGCCTCTTATTGAAAATAAAAATCCTGAACCGGCAGAAAATATTGAATTATCGCCAATTATTTTTGTTCCGGTTATACTATTTCTGATACCAATTATTGGTGATTTGCAGAACCATGCATAACTTTTTGAATTGATACATGAAAAAACCTTGTGTTGGTTGGATTTGAGTGATAAATAAAGTATTTGGAGGATAAAGAATTAATATATGAAAGAGTTTTTCAGATTAAGAGACTCAATACCAATCTAACGGCATTAAGTTTCTTTTGAAAATAGTTAAATATTATATCTGTTGATTTTTCTTGCCGGTTTTCTTTTAAAATTCTGTTACTGACGTTACTTCATAACCTTCTTTACTCAGTAATTTAATTAATCCTGTTTCGCCGGGCAAGTGCAGACTTCCCACAGCAATAAAACACGATTTTTCGCTCAGTATTTTTCGCAGTTGCTCCATCCAGTTACGGTTGCGGTTTTCGAGGAGTATTTTCATAAAAAGGGCATTCACTTCCGTGTCTTCCATGCTGAGTTCCAACATTTTTTCGTGTTCGCCTGCGAGGTAGTACTCATTCAGTTTTTTAATCATATCAATGCTTTTTTCGGTATCTTTTAGTGTTTCGAGGAGCATTTCAGTTTGTCCTTTCAGCGATATTGAGTTGAAAAGTATGTTAATTTGTTCATCAATTGTTTCGAAACCAATTACTTTTTTCTTCAGTTTATTAGCTTTGTCCTGCACAATTTTGTCTACAGCCTCAGGTTGTTTTTTAATATTGAAATGTTTAGTGTAGAGCATCACAGTGTGTAAAGAGCTGACAAGTGCAGGCTTCATTTTATTGAAAGGCTTTAGATTTAGGCCGGTGGCAATTTTCATTGCGCTGTCGGCAAACAGGTATTGTTCGGGTGTCATCAAATCTTGCAGGGTTGTGTCGGTCATGGTAGCCATTTTCATCATTTTCATTTGTTCGGCAAGCATATTTTTCATAACTACTTCGCCTACTACTACATCGGTTTTTTTAATATAATCCAGTATCTTGTCAAAGTCAGGAATTTCCGATTTGTCGATTAAATGGTGTGTGCCGAAAATGTACGAAGGTTTTGCAAGACCGTTTCCGGATATTTTCCAAAATAATTGCGCATTAAGCGGTACAAATAAAAGCGTAGCAATGTAAATAAAAATAATTTTTCTCATTGTGAAAATCTGATTTTTTTAAAGTGAATTTTGTATTGTATTGAAACTGTTTTTCATAAGTTCATTCATTTCGGTATTAGCGGAAACTGATATTGGGTCATGAACTATCATTTCAATTGTTCCGGGAGTAATTAAAAAAGTGTTCCGCGTTATACGTTCGTAACTTCCACGCAATGTTATCGGTAAAACAGGCAATTTCAAATCGGTGGCAATTAAAAAGGCACCTTTTTTAAACTTTCCCATCACACCTGTTTTAGTACGCGTGCCTTCCGGAAAAATTACTACCGAAACACCGTTTTGCAGTTGTTTTTCAGCTTTTTTCAAACTGCGTTTGGCTGAAACAGGGTTTTTCCGGTCGATAAATATGTGCCCGGCAGCATTGCAGGCCTTCCCCACAAATGGAATTTTTTGTATCTCAGCTTTCATCATCCATTTAAAAATCATGGGCAACCAACCGTAAATTACAAAAACATCGAAAATGCTTTGATGATTCAGTACGATAACATAAGAATGATTGGGATTCAGCTTCTCAAGTCCCTTGATATTTACTTTTACAAAACTCATAAAGCAAATTATTTTAGCCCAGTAACGCGCCGGATAGTATGACAACTGGCTTTTTGGCAACACAGGCGAGAGTAAAATAGTCAGCAATGCGGTAATTATGGTTACAACTAATAAAACGGGAAATGCAATGATCCATTGATATAATGTAAAAAGCGGATGTGGACGGGTCTTCATTATAAATCTGAAAAATTGTTCATCGTGAATAATACTTTTGTTTGCTTGCAAAAATAAGAAGATTTTTGTAGAAACAGTCCCTTTGAAATGACGTCAGGTTGGTTTTCTTGACTTTTTCAATAAAAACTTATTAGGTAAGGACTGAAAAAGTGTTAAAAAAAACTGCTCAGATTACTCTGGCAGTTTTTAAATTTTATTAAAATAAATAATTAAGTGATATTTTAGTGTAGTCGTATTCGTAGAAACCAATATTCCATCTGTGTCCCAAACTTGCCTGCCAGTGCTTGCCAAACTGAAAACCACTGTAAAGTTCGCCACCTATAGAAGGAATCGGTCCATAATATAATCGGCCTAAGTCTAAAAGCACACCTATTGTTGGACCGCCTTTAATAAACCATTGATTTTTTTTACCGACCGGAAATTTCACCCCCAACAAAAATGGAATTTCAATCGCGAGATTGTTTTCAAGCTGTGTATTATTTCCATAATCAAATATGGTATTCAAATTTGAAAGATTTAACTGAGTACTCCAAAACAAATGTTTTATATCGGGTTTAGAAAATTCCCACATATAACCTGCATGGAATCCCAAAGAATTACTGGTTATTCCCGCTGTAATACCTTTGGTTACTTCTGTTGGTGAAGGAGCATCCGGTTCAGTATAAACGTTTTCTTCGGCTAAAGGAGCATTTTCTGTTGCCGGATCGTAAAATTCAATCACATAAGCCGATACAATGTAACGTACATCGGTTACAAAGAATGTTTGTTTGTATTGATTTTCTACAGTTTCGTTAATTACAGCCCTCGATTTTCCGATAAGTCCGGCATTTTTTAGCATATTTTCGCGGGCACGGGCAACCAAACCCCGTTTGCTGCTTCCGCCACCAATACCAAAATAATACCGCGCGCAAGCATCGCCTTCCACATATTTTACAATGCGGTAGTTTTTCTCACTTAATACAATTTGTGTTTGATGTTGATTTTCGTTGCGGGTTAACCCTTCGTGAACTTTACAGGAAGTGGATAGTAAAATGCTAATAATCAGAATTAATGTTCCGCGAAAAATTTTCATTTGATTAATTATTGCTTTAAAGTCAGGTGAAAAAATGGGTAAAAAAAATCTCCAATATTATTTATAATTTTCAATTCGTTTCAATTATTAATCTGTCGATAATTTTTTCCCTGATAATTGAATACAAAAGTATAATTTTATTCTAAACCATAAGAGTTAAAATAAGTAAAATTACAAAATATTTACAAGAATACTTCTCCTTATTTTATTAATCATATTACGGGATGAATGTAGTATTGATTAAATATTTTCAAGAGTTTTTTCTACTACTTATTTAAGGTTTTTATTAAAAATTTAGCTTAATCAGTTTTTCAAGTCGATTGATTGATAATGTTTTTAGTATAAATTATCAGAATACAATATTCTCATTAATTAGGATCTGCTGAAAAACTATTTGCAACCACGAAATGGTTAAATTTGAACCAACGGTCAGCGAAGCTAATAACCCCGTACGAAGTGCGGGGGCTGAAACCGCAGGCAAATCAGAACCCTGAAAAGGGTTCAACAATACCTGACTTGCTTTTATTGAACCCCTTACGGGTTCTGCCCATCTCTTGTGTCCCATCCACCGGTTTTACCGGTGGTTACTCACATTAAGTCCTTTCAGGACTTGGTTCTTTGCTGTAAACTGTTGAATGCAGGATTTATTAATGTTTTCCTATAAAAACCCTGCACTTAATCATAATATATTAATCTTAAATCGCAGTTTTCTAATTACTTAATTGTCTTTCAGCAGACCCTGATTACAGCAAAAATTTACGTATTTTGAATTGATGATTTTAAGTTGCCTGTTTTGAGCACAATTGTTAAATTTTTGGGGTAATAATTCAGGTTTAATTGAATTGTTTTTTTTAGAATCTTATAATGTGAGGATTTCTTTTCGATTTTTCAAGTTTTAAAAAACCGAGATAATTTTACATTAAAAATACTTTCATTAAACTTACGGTGTTATATTATTAATTTTCATTGAAATAAAATTTATTTCGTATATTAATGTCGAAAAATGAAAATGAGATGTTGCCTTTAATAGAATTCAATAATTTGATCAACATCTTTCTAAGTGAAAAAAGTTAGATTTTTATATAAACTGAGTTTATCTTACTTCATTGTTGGAAATTGTACTTTTGTTGAATACATTTCTTTTAAGATTTTCCTAATTTTTTCAGAACGCAAACCTTCGTTATAAAACAATACTTCACCATCGGTACCTAATTGTCTGTTCGCAAGCAGTTGTTTTTTGAATTCATTAGCATCCGAAATTTTTCCGCTCACCATCAATAAAACTCCCGGCGCAAATTGCATTTTTTTACCTTCAGAAATTTTAATAAAGTCCTGAGTTGATTTAACGGTATTGGCATACGATATGCTGTCACGTCTGTAGCATTGCACAGCAAGCAGATCGCAAATACCTGCGCTTACCCACTGAGGCCATTCCTGCATGAGATTATCGCGGCACCATGGGTACGGATTTGGGGCAAAACTCACCATTGTATTCCTGTTCAGTTTTTTTACTTTTTTATAAAGTCGTTCGCCAAAGTTATTCAAAATATCCAATCGCCAGCGCATCCAGGCTGAATCTTTAAAGTTTTGGGGCGGCATTTGTCCTTTGTGTGCTTTCTGGTAACGCTTTACTGTAAACCTATCATAACCGGAATTTATGCACGATGCCGGCAGCCGGTCATCACCCTGAATGCCGTCCACATCGGGATATTTCCGAATGCTTTCGGTGATTAAATCAATTAAGTAATTCTGAACTTTCGGACTGAATGAATTGAAATAATAATCGTGGTTATTATAATTTGCAGGTTTGCCATCATTACCAATACCTAACCAATCAGAATTTTTTGCAAAAATCGGGTTATTTTGAGGTGTTGCAGGCTTAATATCGGCCATAAAACCAAATTCAAACCAAAAGAAAACTTTGATGTTACGTTTGTGTGCTTCGTTAATTAAATCGCGCACAGGATCGCCCGTTGGACTTTTTATGGGTGTATTGTACGTTTTGATAAACGGAGTCAGCATACTTGTGGAGTCGATGTGAGTGTAACTGGTGTTTTTCATTAAAACTTTACTCGGATATAATGTTTTATTCAATGCATACGACACCACAAATACCGAATTAAAATTCAACGTATCGAGCGTCGTTACAAAATCGATCACATTCCGGTAACTCTTCAGCACATCGGTATATTGCGGGTCAGGAACCCAAACACCCCGAACTTCCGATTTGGCATGAATAGCACTATTCAAAGCTAAAGCTATTAAAATTATAAAAGCAAGTTGTTTTCTCATAAATTGTAAATTGTTCCCGAAGTGTCAGCGATTTTATTGAGTTAATTCATTTTAGTGAATGTAATACATTTGGTTTATATATACATTATTAATCAGTTTATTATATAATTAAATATGGCGGCTTCAAATAATTAATAAGGTAATGAGGTTGAATTCATATACCTCAACTTTCTACTAATGTTAATACATTGAAAATAAGGTTTTTTCAAAGTTAATAATTACCTTATTTTTTATCTTCAACCTTAGTAGAAATGGCAACACAGGAATTCAAACCTTATTTAACTTATTAAGTACCGCCATATTTAATTCTAATGAAAGCTTATTAATATCATATATATAAATTATTTATGTCATATTTACTAAAATGAATACCACTGAAAAAATCTCTGAAGTGTCGGGATGGTTAAATCGTAAATCGTAAATGAATAAATCGTAAATGTTTTCATGTTTTCCAAAACCACCTTTTTCGTACCGTAAACACCGTGACCGCTATCATTCCGGTTGTAATAATCAAACCTTTCAGCAGACCAAACCAGGATGTAATTACGTGAAGTTTGTTGATTGATGGAAGTAATCCGGTCAGTGCCAAAAGCGGTACAATCAAAAAAGTTCCTGCCACATAAGCCAACATAGGATTTTGCCCGATTTCGGTTACATATCTGAATATCTTGTTATTCCCAATATAATCTATCACTATGGAAAAGAAAATAAGTGTAAAAATAGCCAATCCCGACGTAACAAAAAAATAGCTCATTGTAGCCTGGTCTTTCCTGATTCCTCCTTCGTAAGCCTCGAAAACCAATCCGAGTAAAAGCCAGAAAATTCCCCATTGATAGAGTCTGAAATACAACTTTTTTAATGAATATTCCGGATTGCGCAATAAAAAATATAATGATATTCCAAATATAATATTCAATGATAGATTTGCAACTAAATACCTGTTGTAAAGGCATATCAAATTGCTTAAAATCATTCCCGACATTATCAAAATAGTTAATCCCATTTGGCTTTTCGATGGCAGTTTCGATGTGTGATTGTTATTGCCCGAGAACCAATTCACCAGGATATCACCTACAATTGTTCCGGGAATTACAATAAACAGGTATTTCAGAAAATCCATACGATACAGCCAGCTATTATCAATATACAAAGCCGATTTCAGACTTTCAGGTAAAAACTGTGCAGGATTAAAATTCCAAACCATCTGATTCCAGCTACCCTGGGCATCGGATGTGAGCCGAAACGCGAAAAATAAGGCTAAAATTCCCAACCGGGCAACAATAGAACTGCGCGTAAAAAGCCATAATATTGTACCAAACAAAGCCATATTGGCCAAAATAAGAATGATAATATCGTTGTGACTCAGTTTAAAACCCTGTTTAAAAACATCGGGCTGCGAAATCACATTAAACGCTATTAAACAGATTAAGAGTGCTATTCCAAGCCAGTTTAAACGGCTGTTTGCTTTTTCGGAAAGTGCAGGTGTCCGTACAAAGCTGATAAAAAAAAGGAAGAAAGCCAGCAGCGCTAATGCATAATTCCACGTTCCACCAAGCCGATACGGACTTGTATGATAAATTGCTATGGAAAATAGAACCAGCAGAAACACACGTTTCAGAACGGACGGAAGCAAGCTTTGAATTTTCGCTTCTTTATCCAACTTTCGCGTAAACGCCAGCGGAATAGCAGCGCCCAAGGCAAAGAGAAAAAACGGAAAAACCAAATCAACCCACGTAATGCCAAAAATAGTCGGGTCGAATTTAAAAGCCGAACGCGGACCAACTTGAACATGATACATCCATGCCGGAAGTGTTTGGGCTATGGTGCCGGAAAGTATCATGCCGATAATGGCTATGCCGCGAAGCGCATCGAGTGCAGAGGAACGATTAGACCTCTCCCCAGCCCTCTCCAAAGGAGAGGGAGACAGACTGAATTTTAAACTTTTCGGTAACACTATTTATTTACTATTTTGGTTGTCAGGTTTACATTTTGACCTTTAATATTCAGTATAAATATCCCTTTGCGAGGAATGGAAATGGTTTTGAAATCATTCGCCACAGCCATATTCCAGTTCTCGCTGTAAATATGTTTTCCGGTTAAATCAATAACTTTAATTTGAACCTGTTGTGCATTTTCGAGCTGCAGATTTATTTGCAAATGCTGATTTTTATCACTGAAGACCAGTAATCTTTGCCCGTTGTTTTCAACCACAGGAACATCAGTTGACAAGCCAAGTGATTTACGAAGTAACCATGTGAATTTTTCGGGCGTAACAAACTCTACATCGGCGCCAATCGAAGGATCTGCCTTAATGTTCTCCATTAGCGTTTTAAGTCTGGGCAACGTGATGTCGTTTTTTGCCAAAGATGCATTGTCGAACCGGAGACGCTGATAACCTGCCATCAGAAAACGTGGTTTTGATTTGCCAGCAAGTTTATTTACAATTCTATCCTTTGCAGTTGTGAGATTAGAAAAATCAGCATAAAAAGTATCATCGTTTACGTGGTTATAAAGCAATTCTCCGTAATTAGTGTAAGCGGTTTGTGTGTTTAATTTTGGATCGAAAAGTATGGTCAACTGCGCATTGGTTTGTTGGGCGAATGTGCCAAGTTTAGCGAAATCGAAATTATTAGAAATAGTTATCCCGCGATATTGCGAAGTGCCCGCTCCGTTGTAGTGCTTGTATGCATACACTGAATTTACCTTAAATTTCCCCATCAACGCTGATGTTTTTGCTTTTGCATCGGGCAAATATGATGTTGGAAATACATCGGGATAAGCGTAACCCAGCGGTGTGGCTACAGCCAAAAATCCGTCATTTGCAGTTGCCGTTTGAAAATAGTATTGTGCCACGAATGGAAATTCTTCGAACATTTGCAAACTAAAACCCCATGCCACAGGTACTTGTCCGCGTGTAGCCGATTGCCATGTACCGCCCTGAAAACCAATGTTCCAATTGCCTGCGTCGCCTTCGGAAGCAATAAAAAGTACGTAATATTTATTTTCGAGTTGTACGTTTGTAAAATTCTGGTCGGCAGGGCGTTGATAATTGAAATTAGCATCAACCGGAAAAACATGATGCCATGATAAATTGCTCAGCAGCGTTTCGTGAAAACTACCACCGTAAGCCGAAATCCACTGCACAAGCGGTTCGGGGCGCATCCAGCCATATACATGAAAAATCTCATTCGGGCGTTTTGCTTTCAAATAACTCATTACACGTTCAATTTTGGCGGCTTTTTCGTCGCTGAGCGATGTAAAACGTAAATCTTCAGTTCCTGCTAAGTTGAGTTGAAACATCCGCTGATTTACAGCCCAGTCAGTTATTTCGCGCAAATAAAATTTCGAAGTATTGCATCGAGGCAACAGATTATCCATTGCCCAATCGAGCCAGGCAAAATAGCGTTGTTCCTGCGTAAATGCGGAATTATTCCAGCTGTGTGAAGTCAATTCAAGTTTCGCAGAAACCTGAATGGTTTGTTGTCCGTTGAAATAATCAGGCAAATCGACGGTTGTAGGTTTGTTAATTTCAATCGTAGTATTGCCCGAAGGCAGCGGAATACAATCAGTTAATCCGCCCAGCAGAGCAGCAGCTTCAGCTTGCCAGCGGAAAGACTGACCTGTAAAATTGCTGTAAGACAAGCTCATGTCATAGGTTATTGCACCTTTCAGATAAGTTTTGAAAGTTTGCAGCAATTGATTGATATCGCTGATTACAGTAAAGTTTACACCTCCGGTGGTTTTGTACAGATTTTCCCATGTTTCATCAGTTTCGCTGTAACTCCATGTTTCGTATACGTTGCGCAGGTACAAGCGAGGCGCATCCCGGTTAACAATTCCTGCAATGGTCATTGCAATAATTTTGTTTTCAGCAGATTGGCCGGTTCCATTATAAACGACTGCATCTAAAGCTTTAGTGTTTATGATAATGCAATTCAACAAAAGAATCGTTAATAAAGTCCTCATTTAATAATAATCCAATAAATTAATTAAAACCGAAACGCGAAACCTCCCTCATTCTTCAGGAGACAGGCACGAAACACGAAACGAAAAAATTATTTCTTCTTCACAAACGCCACCACCGATGGCACAGCCCTTTCAGTACCATCCGACGGTTTATTAAGCAATGTGCCACCGGCAATTATAGCCGATGAACCACCTCCATCAAGATTCAATGCATTTATACAGCCAATACCTTTTAAAATCTGAGCCAGTTCGAGCAAAGTTGCACCATCGCTGTAGGTTTGTCTTCCATCGCACACGAAAAGAATTATTTTATTATCCGTAGTATTCCCGATTACTGTGCGGGGAGGTCGGGCTGAAGTTGCAAAAATATCCGTTTGCAGTAATTCATAATTGGTTCGGTATTTCCCTGAATTAGTTGTGGTAAAATCGAACACAATTTTTCCGTTGCGCAATAAAACAGGCGCACCACCAATGGCTGTGTATGCATTGATCGCTGTAGATGTGGCAGGAAAAGTGTTGCTCAAAGAAGGTTGCGGTGTTTCTCCTTCCACATTCGGACTGGGCACTTCGTACGAATAATTCCCGACTGCCCATTTCAGTAGTGGTGTCTGACTTTGTGTTACACCAAAAACTCCCCGTGTAACCGGATAAATATTACTCCCGCGTGTAAGCGCCCCGATATTATCAGCCAGTTTCTGTCCCCTGTCGATAACCATGCTGTATGAAACTGCCACAGAAGCATTGTAGCCAAAATAACCACCGTTTACCATGGCATAAACCGTTTCGGTGTTCATATTTGTTATGTGAGCTGAAGGTTTGCGGGCAGTGGACGACATGATTGTTTTCAGTTCAATATTTCCGGTTGACATATCAGCTATCACATAATAAGCTTTGAAATTTCTTCCGTTGACTTGTGTTGAAGTTTCGTAAGCCCGCACTTCGTTGGGTAAACCGGCATTAATCGTTGTCATGGGCAGCCATGTGAGGTTAATAGCAGAAGGCTCGGTCAGCAACTTTCCGCTTGCTTCATTGCTGTATGCTGTTCCTCCGGCATTGGTGGCAAATGCCCGCATGTAAATCGTTTCGGTAGTATTGCCGTGAATAGCAGGGGCAAAACCTGTTCCTCCTGAACTTAATTGAACATGCCAGCTGTTTTTGTTGTTTTCAATGGTCGGGTTTGGCGAAGTACTCCAGCAAACTCCTACAGTACATGGTTCTCCACCATCAGATGTAAGCGTAAAGTTGGGCGACAAATGTAAATAGGAGGTTGTAAAATTGTTAATGGTAATTTTTGGCAGGGCAGTGAACGAAATGCTTTTATCAGTCGGAACCGATTTGTATGCTCCCTGCATAGCATAAATCCGGTACACGAGAGTTCCGGTAGCAGGATTTTCGTCGGTGTATTTTAATGAGTTTTTATCAACAGTAGTAAGTAACGAAAATGCAGTATTGTTAACTTTTCGTTCGATGCCGTAACCATCAATTTCACCGGTAGCAGTAGTCCAGCTAAGTTCAATTTTGCCATCTTTCAAATCTACCTTAAAATTGCCGGGCTCACCCACCGGAATATGCTGATAAATCATGCTCACAGGCTCTGATTTCCGTTCTTTATAAAAAGCGCTTACAGAATATTTGTAAGTTTTTGCCTCTATGGTACTATCAGTAAGTTCAGTTCTGTTTTTTTCTACAGTAAAAATTTGCATTGCAGAAGTTCCCAAAACGGTGCGTTCCACAATAAAACCCTCTTCACCTTTACTGTTATCTTTCCAACTCAGTTTTACCGAAATTGCTGATGTTTTTGCAATCGACAGTTCTGATGGTGCCGGAATAGGTACCTTCGAATTTTTGTAATCGTCTGTACAGGATATTATTAAAAGAATAAATCCTGAAAAATATATTTTTTTGAAAAGATTCATCATCCGGATATTTTAAAACGGAAAAATCGCTTTGCCCGGATATAGCGCCTTGTAAACTGTCTGTTTTGGTGTTACACCTTCATAAAACCAGGTCGATTCGCTAAATACACCTTTTGAGCGATTGTATTGCATCATTTTAGCTAAAAATGCATCCGAAGGTAAATAACTTCCGTTACGAACCAACATTCCGGGTACGTATTTTTTCTTTAATTCCGTAGTGTTGAATACATTCGAGATGTCGCCATCAATCAAGGCAGTATATGAACTTAATCCTGATGTTTCACTTCGGTAAAGTTGCGGTGATACCCAATCGGCTTTACCGTTTGCAACCCATTGCGGCCAATCTTGCAGATAATTGTCTTTTGCCCAACCGCGCGCACTTGGCGCCCATGTAACCAAACAGGTTGATCGGGCAGCTTTCACAGCATTGTAAAGCGAAGTGGCATAATCAGTCATTTTCTTTGCTTTCCAGTTTAAAAACTGAGTTTCGGTGGGCGATGAAGGTACATCCCGACCCGTTTCGGTTTTATACAGATTTTTGGTGTAATCATCGTAACCCGCATGAGCAGGCAGCGCAGGCAAGCGGTCGTCGCCCTGAATGCCATCCAATCCGGGATATTTGGTTACACACTCCACTATCATATCTGTCAGGAATTTCTGCACTTCGGTGTGAAAACCGTTCATCCAATAGAAATTATTTTTTACGGTTTGCGTTCCATCCTGCTGTTTACTCACCCATTCGGGTTTTTTGTCGGTAAGAGGTTGTGGTTGCCCTGCATAATGCGAAGCAAAACCATATTCGAACCAAGCTATCACTTTAATATTTTTAGCATGTGCTTTTTCAATCAGCTTACCCATTACATCGCCCCAACTACAACCATCAATCACAGTTTGAGCGGGTGTAATTCCGAGCACATTTGCCAGTGTCTGACTTGGAAAAAGTGTTTGACTTTTGTTATATGTTGTAACACAAATTGTATTGAAATTCAGTTCCGCCAACTTGTCAACCATTGCCGTAAGATTGGCTTCCGAAAACAATACTTCGCTTGCCACATTGGTAACCCAAACTGCACGAACGCCGGTTTCCTGCGGTGCATGATTGACGCTTACGGTGTAGTTTGTTTTCGTGCCGTTAGCAGCTGTAATAGTGTGAATTACCGGCGATGTGTAATTCTGCGCCGTGCCGAATGCGGGTGATGCTGTTGCTCCTTCTGATAAAGTAGCAACTATAGTTAAATTGGTTAAGTTAGTGCCGAAAGGTACTGTAAATGTTACTGTGTTGGCAGTTATTATACCTGTGCCATCCTGAAATAAAGCAGGTATTGAAGCACGAAAAATCTTTTTTTCGTCCGAAAGATTATTAATAACAATGATATAAATACGCTGATCCCCGTTTTCGGCGGTAACGGTATATTTCACAGGATTTGTGAAGTTCAGGATTACTCCCGATGCCGGATTAATACTTGCTTTTGGAGAAATTGCAAAATTCAGTGTCAATGCTTCAAGTGACAATGTTTTTTTAACGGCAATTTTAATTGTATCAGCATCCGGATTCATAGTAATAATAGCATCAGCGTCTTCTTTTACAGCTACCTGTAAAATTAAATTTTCTGATGAGCCTTTATCACACGAACTGAGAAACACTACGAAAAGCGCAAAAAGCAGGAAATGACGCATATTTTAATTTTTTGAAAAATACAACTGCAACAAACTTTTTGTTGCAGTTGCACTATGATTTGAGATAATTTATTCAACTTTTAATAAAGTGATACCCTGATTTGTTGCCACTGCAACTATATAAGTTACTCCGGCTGTGGTTTTGTGAACATAAATCTTGCCTGTACCGTTTCCGTTGGCTACATTAGCCACATCGGTATATTCAGGTCCTGAAACATTGATGTAGGTTGCTTTCGTTGAAATCTTCTCTAAACTTTCAGCCAATGTCGGATAATCCAGCGGACGAATAGTTACAACCCAACGTTTGAAGCTATCGGTAGCATACAGATATGCCAGATAGTTTTTATCGTTAAAAGTAAAGAATGCATCGCCCACCTGACTTGATGGAAATACAGCGCCCGGAGTTTTATAAGTGGTTACCTGTGTTGTAGGATTAAATACAACCGCTTGTTTTCCGGTTCCTGAGAACAAATATTCAGTTGCACTGTATTTGTAAATGGCTCCAGCAGTAGCTCCTGTGCTTGGCTCAAGTACTCCGGGTACAGTTACAATGGTAGGTGTTGTGTTTACCACACCGGCTGTAATTGAAAATTCGTAATAGCGATTATTAGCATTGTAATCGAAGAAACGAAGTTTACCATTTGTTAAATCACCTTCGAATGTAAATTTATCACCCAGACGTGGCTGAGGAGCTGCGCCCACATTATAGGAGAATAAAAGTGTCGGAGCTGAATTTACATCGTTCCAAACAAAAACTTTCAATACATTATTTGCTGCATTTGCCAGGTTACATGCTACAATTTTTCCGCCAATAACATTCACATCAGTAGTTCCGTGAGCGCCGAGTCCGGTTTCGCCAACTGTGTACATGCCGGTACGATCAAGCAATTTAGCTGATTTGTCTGATATTTTTATAGCTATTATTCCATAAGCCGGATAAATCGGAGGTGTTCCTGCTTCAGCCGAAATATGTTTATTGCCGCGTGCAATGTAAATATAGTTATCGTCCATTGCTATGCCACGGTCCCATGCATCTGTTCCGGGAGAAGCAGGTATGACCGTAGCAGGATTTGTTCCGGCAAGCGCCGCAACTCCATAGAAATCGGGAGTTCCGATATTTGCAAAAGTCTGCCATACTTTGGTAATTTTGGTATATCCCGAAGTTACAACTTTTACAGTTATGATATTCGAAGCGCCATTGTATTCCAGTTTAAATTTCCGACCGTTCAGCTTGTCTTCGAAATTGTATTTGTTGTTAACGGCTGTGGTATCGAGTGCCACATAATCGTCATTATCGGTATTTTTAATTTTAACTGTAACAGCAGGGTCGTTGGTTTCATAAGCAATTTTCACCACTTTCAAATCTTCCGAAGCCAGAAGCTGCGCAATCCAAACATTGTTTTCTAATTTTACCTGCACACCATTCAATAACAGTTTTGAAAATTTAGGTTGTAAACCTGCAAAAGTTACTCCTACACTGTACACTTTCACTTCTCCATCCTGAAAGGTTACAGAATAATCATGGCGTTGATTATTGGAAAAGTCTTTCACCGCGTTCAGAGGCGAAACCATTGCTCCGGCAGGTAAATCGTTGAAAAGCAAAGTGATTTTGGAAATCGAATCCTTTGCTTCAAAAGGAATGGAAATGTCGATAGTTTTTGCTTTGTTATCCAGCAAAACCTGAATGTCGTCAATTCCTTTTACAGTAATCATGTTTTCAGCAAGAATATTGTTGGGATTTTCTTCAATTTTAGGATCGCACGAAGTAAATCCGATCAATACACTCAAAAATAGAAATAGAAAGGCATTTTTTGTTTTCATTGTCTTATTTGATTTTTAAAGATTTAATGTATTTAATTAAAAGTAATTATGTATTTTCTCTCATCGCCATTGGCAGCTATTACATAAAAATAATAGGTTTTTTTGCTGATGGTTCTTTGTCCGCCAATGCCACTGCCGATTATGTTTTCAGCGCCATCTTTTTCTACAATCGTTGCCGTAACTGGAATCACAGCTTTGAAAGTAGCGCGTGTTTTCTGCTCGTCAGTCAGTCCGCTTATAGTTGGGAACGATATAATCCCGTTCGCGGCAATTGCTCCCTGAAATTTCTCAACCACATCTTCGGGTTTACTACCCGCGGTATTCATTTTAGTTTCCATTATAACTGTACATTCTATGGAAGTCATTTCGTTATTTCCGTTAAATTCCGGAAATTCCGGTTGTTGGCACGCAGTAAACGCCGCCGCCACAAACAATGCCAATATAATTTTGTATGTCTTCATAATAATATAATTTTGAGATAAGAGTAAAGTGTTAAGTATTAAAGCCTGTATTGTCTTTTGTCTTTGCTCTTTGTTTTTTGTTCTTTTTAAAGAAACATTCAAAAGTCTGACGACGTTTTGAAGTTCATTGTTCTTTGTTCTTTATTCTTTGTTCTTTACTCTTTTTTAAAGAAACGTTCAAAAGTCTAACGACGTTTTGAAGTGTCTTTGCTCTTTGTTCTGAATTTACCAATCCTTATTTTGTTTTGCTTCCGTATTATTCCGTATTTCAGCATCGGGAATAGGGAAAGCATCCCATTTTGAATAATAGCGTCGAACACCTGTATCACACGAAACCAATTCTGCAACAAAAGTTCCATCCGCTTTTTTCGTCCATTTTACACCATTGTAACGTTTGCCGTTTAATACCTGTATTGCTCTTCCTGTGCGTCGCAAATCCCAAAATCGATGACCTTCGAAAGCCAGTTCCACAGCACGTTCTTTCAGAATATAATCCACAGCATCGGCAGTTGTGGTGTAAGTTGGTGCAGGAATTGCATCGTTTTTAAAACGTTTTTTGCGAAGTTCATGTACAATATTCCTCGATTCAGCCAAGCCTGCAGGCGTTTGTGCTAAACATTCCGCCAGAATCAGCATAGTTTCGGCATAACGGAACTCAGCCCAGTCCTGTTCACTGCCTTTCGATACAAAATCGTTGTTGTTTTCATCAATAAACTTTCGCATATAATAGCCTGTAACCGTGTTTCCCGGAGAGTTTACCTTGCTGTAAGGAAAGTTTTTCATGTCTAATTCGTAATTGCCGGAGGCTTCATCGAAATAAGCTTTAATTTTCCGGTTTTTCCAGGTTGAGTTATTGAAAAGTACAGTCGCTTTCAATCGCGGATCACGTTGCGTTGCATTTTCGTCGGTAGCAAAGCGCATAGCAGCATGAGCAGGATTGGACAGATTAAACGGAGAACCATCGGCCATGTCGTACATATCCACAAATTCCTGCGTGGGCGCTGCCATTGCCAGTAAACCTTGTCCCAGAATATCACCGGCAGGTGCATATTTAAGGTCGATGTTGTGCGTCATATCAGGATATTTCCAGAATACACCCAAAATGACTTCGGGATTATTTACATTTTTAAAAATGGAGGCATAATCGTCCACATAAGAGAATTTTCCCTCGATGGTGCGTGCAGCTGCAATGGCTTTGTCGTAGCGTTTTGCATACAACATTGCTCTTGCCATTAGCGCCTGAGCAGCATAATATGTAACCTGTCCCGCAAGAGCTGTCTTTGGTAAGCGGTCGCCTTCAGTACAATATTTTAAATCGTTTTCGATAAAATCCCATGAATCGTTGATGTTTGCACGGGCTTTTGTTTTAACTGATGGATCCATTGCATTTAAGTCGGAGCGCAGAATCAATCCCAAATTATCTATTTCACTGGCATGCGAACGCATTATCAAAAAACTGATAAATGCTCTGAAAAAACGTGCTTCAGCTTCGAATTTTTCAGTTTGTGCTCCGAATTTGGCTTTGTTCTCGTACAAGGCGCTTAAAAAACGGTTTACATTAAACATAACATTATAGCCATAAGTCCATGTGTCGAACGGATTTGATAGAGTTGATACGTAGCCATCAACCGTCATGATAATATTTGCATCGCCAACACCGGCTACAATTCCGCCATATTTTAAAATGTCAGTCAGTCCATCGCTCATAGTTGAATTATTTCCGAGCGCTTTTGACCCAAACTGACTGTAGGCTTGCAATACCGGATAGAACGAATTCAGATATAGCCTTACACTGTTTTCATCTTTAAATGCGACAGTATTCATGTAGGTATCGCGTGGTTTTATATCCACCACATCCAAACACGCAGTGAGGTTCAATAATATCAATAAAAGGAATATTATTTTTATAGAAAACTTCATAACTATCACATTTTTATAGTTTAACATTTAAACCAATTGAAAAAACTCTTTGCTGAGGATAATAGCCATTGTTTACACTTGGCGCTTCGGGGTCGATGTATTTGAGTTTTGAAAAAGTCAGGAGGTTGGTTCCCGCGAGATATACTTTAACACCATCTATTTTCAATTTGTTAGTCAATTTAGATGGAAAGTTATAGCCAATCTGTGCATTTTTAAGCCGGATATATGAAGCATCCCGTTTCCAAAAATCGCTGATTGATGCATTGTTAGCACTTGTCTGGGTTGATAAACGCGGATATTCAGCCTCGGGGTTATCGGGTGTCCAGCTTCCTTCAGCCAGATATTTTGGAGGATTGGAACCCCATTTGAAAATCTGAGTGAAAAAAGTTCCATCGGCATAGCCCAGTGCAGAATATGTTCCTGAAAGCATTACATCGCTGATGGCTGCTCCCTGAAAAAACATCATAAGATCAAAATCCTTATATTGCATATCGAAATTCAATCCGTAATTTATTTTTGGTACTGTACTGTTTGCTATCAACACACGGTCTGAATTATCAATTTTTCCATCGCCATTGAAATCTTTATATTTTATATCGCCCAAACGCACTTCGTCCGACATTTTCGGGGAATATCTGATTTCATTTTCATCCTGATATAATCCATCGGAAATATATCCGTAAATAGCGCCCGGTGAATTTTCGATTACTAACAGGTTTTTTGGTGTATTCGGACTTTGATTCCATTTTACATATCGGTTATCGGAGTATGTGAAAGTGCCGTTTAGACTATAATTGAGTACTTTGCTGATTTTCTTTTTATGACCGAGCACAATTTCGAAACCACGGGTGTCAATTGTTCCGTAGTTAACGTTGGTGGGAAAATTGTTGCCAATTGATGGCGGATAAATTGACGGCGCAGGACCTAAAATATCTTCGCGAAGTTTGTAATAAATATCAAATTCAAACGAGAGTAAACCATGCCAGAGAACCGATTCGAACCCACCGTTGTAGGTAGTTATTTTTTCCCATTTCAAATCTTTGTTAGGCACATTTATCGGGCTGATGCTCTGATAGCCATTGTCGCCAAAAACAACTGATGCAGTAGATGTAAGTGCATAATTTTCGAGATAACTCGCCGCGCTTACCACATCATTGCCTAAAACTCCCCATGAAAAACGCAGTTTTAAACTTTCGAGAAATGCGAGTTTGTTTTTTATAAATTGTTCTTCGGACAAGCGCCAACCAACTGAAACACCCGGGAAAAATCCGAATTTATTATTTCCAAGGAACGATGATGACCAGTCAGTACGACTTGTAAGTTGCAGCATGTATTTATCGGCAAAAGCATAATTCACACGGGTAACCATACCCGCTTTTCCCGATTGAGCGCTGCCGCCATAAACAGGTTTCGTAGGATAGGTTGTACCGAAACGAAGTTCAGGCAATTCGGTAAGAGGAAGATTCTCAACAACTCCGTAAAATGAATTAGAATATGCTCCGGATTGTTCCCAGGCAATATCGGCGCTGACATCGTGTTTGTCGAATTTATTGGCGTAGTTGGCAATTGCCTGAAAGTTGTAGCGCGAGAAATAAGAGGTGGCATCGGTCAATTCGTTAATTCCTTCACTCCGATGGGGCGACATGCCGTAAATCATCTGCTGAACCGAACCTACTCCCAAACCGGTGCTGTAAACCGGTGTTGCTTGCTCACAAGGCAGAATAAACGATTTTGCAAATGCGTTCTGAAAATCGTAACTAAAATTAGTGCTTAATTTCAGTCCTTTTAAGATTTTCCCTGCATCATAAACAAGGCCTAAAGTAGTCTCAACTCTTTTGTTCAGATTATCTCTGAATCCAGATTTATCGCGTGCAATCAGCGGGTTTTGATAACCAATGTATGTGCCATCAGGCATTTGTGGACGCACAACAGGTGCAGCAGCTATGGTGTAATAAACAATGTTTTTATAACCCATAGTAGCGCCTCCGTTAGCTGTTGACGCACTCGGATCGGCAGCGCCGGGAGTAACGCCGGGCTGGTTTTTGTTTTCTAAACGACCGGCAATATCAACTTTAAATGTGAGGTTATCAGTAAATTTCACATCTAAGTTCGATCGTAAATTGTACCGTTCGAAGGTTACTTTGTCAATAATTCCATCCTGTTTCAAATAGCTTCCACCCACATAAAACTTATATTTGTCGTTTCCCCCTGTTACATTCAATTTATGATTGATACCCGGTGCAAAAGGCTTAAAAATTAATTTAAACCAGTCTGTATTTCCCCATATTCCCTGCGGATCGTTGCCATTGGTAATGTAACCTATACGCTGCTCATCAAATTCAACTGGTTGTCCATCAAGTATTTTTGCCATATTATGGTAATTGGCATATTCATGCCCATTCAGAAATTCAGGGAAATTTGTGTTGGTTGATGCTGTAAACAAACCATCGTATGAAACCGAAATTTTTTCACCACTTTTTCCGCGCTTGGTTGTTACCAGAATAACTCCATTACCACCTCTTACCCCGTAAACAGCAGTGGATGCAGCATCTTTCAGTACGGTAAAAGTTTCAATTTCGGTAGGATCGAGATTCTGAAAATCGCGCTCAACACCATCAACCAGCACAAGGACATTGGTACTTCCCCTGACACTAATTATTGCGCCGTTTTCACCAGGAACACCGCTTTGCTGACGGGTAACCACACCAGCCACACGACCTCCCAGCATATTCGAAAGGTTATCGGTTGGTAATTTTTCAAGTTTTTCACCGCTCACACTTGAAACAGAACCTGTTATTGATGCACGTTTTTGCACACCATAACCTACTACAACTACCTCTTCGAGGTTTTTTGTATCTTCCTGAAGCGTAACTTTAATCTGTGTTTTGCCCGCTACTTTTAGTTCCTGTTTGGTATAGCCAACATACGAAACTTCGATAGTGGCATTCGCATTTTTGAGCGTTAATGTAAATTCACCATCATAATTTGTAATTGTACCGTTTGCAGTACCTTTTTCCAAAACAGTTGCTCCGATAATGGTTTCACCATTTGGATCGACAACCGTTCCTTTTATTGTTTGTGCTATTACATTTCCGTAAATAAGAAACTGCAATGCCAATACAATTAAAATTTTTACGTATTTTCTCATATAATTATTTTTTATCTCCCATTTCAAAAATCAATTTTCCTCCATCTATAATTTGATTGTATGTAATTGCCTTTCCATCAACTGCTTTTCCGTTCAAAGTTACCGATTGAATATATTTATTTTGATTAGAATTATTCTTTACGATAATTATAAATTTCTTTCCGTTTTCCAGTTGAATCTCAGCTTTGTCAACAATCGGACTGCCAAACACATACTCTCCATTGACGGGATTCATGGGGTAAATGCCTAATGCCGACATTACGTACCAGGCCGACATTTGTCCGCAATCGTCGTTGCCGCAAAGTCCGGCTGGTGTTGGTTTGTACATTTCGGCCAGCACCTGACGAACGCGTTCTGCCGTTTTCTCGGGACGGTCGGCGTACTGATACATATAAATGGTGCTGTGGCTCGGCTCGTTTCCGTGAGCATACTGACCAATCAGTCCTGAAATATCGATGGATGCTCCTGCATTAAGCTCCGAACTTGCTGTAAATAAACTGTCTAATTTAGCTTCGAATTTTTGTTTGCTTCCAAACAAATTTATCAATCCTTCCACATCGTGCGGCACCAAAAAAGTATATTGCCAGCCATTTCCTTCCACATAATCGGCTTCATCGTGCAGTGAAAATGATGGATTGTATTCCTTCCGGAATGTTCCATCGGCTAATTTACCACGCATAAAACCCAATTCTTTGTCAAAATAATGAGCATAATATTTTGCTCTTTTCGAAAATAACTGATAATCTTCTGTTTTATTCAAATGTTTTGCCAACAAAGCAATGGCATAATCGTCGATAGCATATTCCAGGGCTTTCGACACCGACCAGTTTTCTTTATCGGCCGGAATCCAGCCCTGTTCACGCACATATTTCAATCCTCTGTCGTTGCGCTGTTCGAAAGTTCGAACTAATCGATAAGCCCGTTCGGCATCAATGCCTTCAATATTTTTTAAAACTGCATCCACAATTACGGGAATGGAATGCACACCCACCATTGTGCCTGTCTCATTTCCAACTAAGTGCCATATCGGTAGCGAGCCCTGCTTTTCGGTAATGTCGAGCAACGAATTTACCCAGTCGGCTGTACGCTTGCGATTGATTATGGTTTGCATCGGATGAAAAGTACGATAGGTATCCCACAATGAAAAAATGGTATTTGGCACAAATCTGTTTGCTTTATACACTTTTCCATCCGCTCCGCGATAATCGCCATTCACATCTGAAAACTCCGAAGGCGAAATCATGGTGCGAAACAGCGATGTATAAAACATCGTACGCACATTTTTGTCCTTTGTTTTTATCTGTATTTTTGATAATTCGGCATTCCACTTCGCCTCAGCCTGTGCCTTTGCCTTAATAAAATTCCACCCCGGCAATTCTGCTTTCAGATTTTGAGCCGCATTTTCGCAACTTACGTACGACAAAGCCACTTTTACCTCAACTATTTCATTTTTTGTGGTGCTGAACTGCAAAACTGCCTTTTGTACATTAAGGCTATCCTTCGTGCGCAAACGGTAAACAGGTTCTGTAACTTTTGTAAAACGCATATCTTTCGAAAATTCAGCTCTGAAATACACTTTCTGATTTTTTGCCCAGCCACGCGAATAACGGTAACCTTCGATGGTGCGTGCATCAATTTGTGTCAGCATCGTTTCGGTTGGTTCGTCCCAGTCTATTCCTTCGCCCAAATCAATAATAAAGTTCGATTCGCTGCTCTCCGGAAAAGTATAACGATGATAACCCACGCGTGAAGTGGCTGTCAGTTCGGCTTTTATGCCGTATTTTTGTAATAAAACGGAATAATATCCAGGCTGGACTTTTTCTTCGGAATGCGAAAACTTCGACACATAACCTTTGGATAAATCCGAAAAAGTGCCTTTCGAAGTCGTTGGTTTTCCGGTTGTAGGCATAATGAGAATATCGCCCAAATCGCCAATACCCGTACCATTCAGGTGCGTGTGTGCAAAACCGATAATGGTACTGTCGGAGTAATGATAACCAGAACACCAGTGCCAGCCTTTGCTCATATTAGTCGGCCCCAACTGCACCATGCCAAAAGGCACACTTGCTCCTACAAACACATTGCCGTGGTAGTCCGAACCAATCATTGGATCGACAAAGCGTGAAAGACCCTCAACTCCTGAAGGGGAACAAGAAAATCCTACAGCCTGTAAATTACAAGTTAACAGTAGAACACCGATTAATATTTTTATTTTTAAAACCACTATAATAATTAATACTAATAAACAATGTTTTTTTTAATCTCTAGCATGCAATGAATAAGTCTAGTAACTAGTAACTCGTAACTCGTAACTTGTAACTTGTAACTACTACTTAAAATTTCCTTTCATATCCACATCTTTCAACTGAAACGGCTGAATGTAGGTATCTAGCAAAACAGCTAGTTCTTTTCGGGTAATTTTTCGTTCTGCATTATAATTGCTCAATTTCATTTTTCCCCAGTCCGAAATAATTCTTTCCGGTATATTTTTTCTAATTTTATAAAATCCGGCCAGCGAACAAACCAAATCAGTTGCTTCTTTTACAGATAGCTCATCACTGCTTATTTTCCATGTAAATGCCGGTTCAAAATCCTTCAAATCTTTTTTAAGTTCGGCAACATTCACATTTTTATCCGCATTAAACCATGTTTCGTTGCTCCAGCCTACGTTTTTGCCTTCACCTTTCAGAATTCCGGTGGCACCAATTCGCTGTACGGCTTTGAAATGAACATCAGTTTTGGGTAAATCCAGGTAAGGCATCAGATAGCCTCCGGCATCCAAAAGTGCCTGCTGAACGCATCGAACCGAAGTTTGAGCTATGTTTTTTTTGTTTTTCAATGCCTTTACGGCCAATGTCCCTGCAGCCTGACCAATTTGCAAAACAACCGGTTGTAAGCGTGTGGAACCATTCAGCAGATTCGAAACCGAAATAGATTTCTCGGCAACTATCAGTCCGTCAACATCTTTTGGTACCAAAGCACCCAACGGAACATTGTACGACGGAACAGGATAAAAATGCAAATCGGGCAATTTGTCCCACTCCGGATAACGCTTGTGATGATGGTCAATCGGGTAATCGCCAACTGCAATGCCTGTGCGGTAAAGTGCTTCGGGCTGGCTGAACGGTTTTGCCACATGATTCACATTAAAACGCACTACGCCGTGAATGCGTCGGCTCTCGCGATGATAAGGTATCAGCGGGAAATGATCGGCAGTCGGGAATTGCTCTTCGTCCAACCCAAGGTTTGAAAAACCCAATTCGGTCTGCAAATAATACAGGTAGCAAAGCGAAAAGTTTTTGGCTTTTTCGAGCGCAAGCTGACGTTCGGCATCTTTCATTTCCAGCATATTTACATAAAAATCATTTCCTTCAATTGGCCAGTTAATCATGTATTTACCATTAGGCAATTTGCCATAGGTCATCATTTTTTCTTTTGGCCAAACGGTTTGTCCGGGTTTCGGATTGGTGCAATTGGGCGATTTGACAGTGCAATAAAACAACGAAGCATCATAGCCTGCAGGCTTCGGAATGGTTTTATCAACACCAAAATCTTTGAGAATCATTACGTAAGTCAAATCCTGAATAATATCGTTTGCCTTTTTGGGGGCAATGTCTTCACCACATACCGCACGTGCTTCCATGCCAATATCGTATTTCACGCCGCAAGCTTTAGCAACATCGCCCAACTCGGTGGCATCAATCAGAATTTTTGCAGTAATAAGCTGTGCTACACCGTTTTTACTTACAGTCACATTCCAGCCTTTTGCTGTTTTACGTGCTGAAATAAATTTCGAATTTTGCCAGACAGTCAGTTTTTTTTCCTTTGCGGTTATTTGCTGAAACAGCTCATTGCCAACTTTTGGTTCAAACAACACGCCACTTACCCAGCCTGTTTTCAGGGCATCGTCACTACCATAATGAGCCACCAAACTATCTTTGAATTCACCAAAAATGCCCGAAGGAAGTTTGTAGTTGCCATCAATCGCCGACACACCAGCCGAAGTAAGCATGCCACCCAGCCAGGGCGTTTCTTCCACAATAAGCGTACGGACACCCATTCGGGCAGCCTGGATGCCGGCGGCAGTACCACTTGCACCACCGCCTACAACCAACACATCCACCTTTTGCGCAACAACAGGCAAATGAAATAAAACAACTAGTATGAAAACTAACTTTTTGAGCATAAATAAGGAAACTACTTAACCACAAATGTTCACAAATTACAAAAAATTACAAACTAATTTTCTCTGTTTTTACTATTTTCCCATCAGCTTGAACCCGTACAATGTACCCGCCTTTTAAGCTACCGGTATTCAGATTTTTCGAATTAGTTGAAGAAATTACTATTTGTCCAAGCGTATTGAATAATTCGATAGAGGAAGGATTAATTCCTTTAATCTGAATTGAACCATTAAATACCTGAATCTGTATCGTATTGTCATTTATTTTGCTAACCGCAGTACCAATTTCAGCCCCTGAAAGTCGATAGCGAGCAACTCCGTTTTGCGTTGATAGTGCGAAAATATCCACATCCCCATTCGATTGATGTTTTACCACTACATGTCCTGCGCCGTTACCGGGGTTTAATTTGCCAAATGATGGCGAAGAAGCTAAAACAACTGCACTTGTTATTCCCTGAGTGCGATCAATTTTAATCACCTGAATCCTGTTGTTTGCCGGTGCAGCATAAGTTGCATTACTACCATATTGTAAATAGCAGGCATAGTCGTAACCACCAACAGTCTTAATAAAAACCGGTGCAGTTCCGCCTTGTGGTAATGTGGTTGGAAATGGAGTATTTCCTATGTTTGCAGTAAAATCCGGTTTAATTTGCTGGAAATTACTTAACCCAACTGAGCGGAAATAGAAACCACCATCAGGTCCGGGATTCAGCTGGTGAAAATTTGAACTTGCGGCTGTAATTGAGGTGTTTAGTTCGTCGGGTGTTTGTTTAAATTGCCACACTCCACCAGCCTGTTCCATAGCGAAATACTGGACTTTATAATTTGTCAAAGCGCCTCCTGCTATGGTATAAATTCGTGCAGTTCCATCACTGATTTTACCGGTTACAGTTATTTTATCACCATAACGGGCAGACCCTGAAGAAAATTCTATAACTTTTGCCGGAGGAGCATCTTCATTGTCCCATTTATAGATTTTAAACGGGCCCGAACTACTATGTGTGCAGTTAGATACCAACAGAACGCCATCTTCAGTCATACCGGCATCGCTGATTATAAAACCTCCACCGGTAACATTTGTCATATCCAACGATTTTACATCAGCGCCCGTATTACCATCCAATACTCTGACAACGTTACCAAGTGCATTCCGACTCACAAGGAAAACCCTGTCAACAAAACCAGTATTGCTGTTAATACTTCCTGCAGCAATACCTCTTGTGTTCATATCATCGAAATAAGCAGGTTTTTTATTGGCATCAAGTCCGGTTGCTGTAAACGCGGAATCGCTACGTTCCCAAACACGGTTAAAAGTTATCTGGGCATTTGCAAAAATCGATATACTACAAAGTAAAATTAGAAGATGTTTTTTCATGCTGATTTGATTTTCTTTCAGGAAATCGTGAATTATTTCACGATTTCCAGAAAAAGTTTGTTATAGACTAACTTTTTGAGTTTTGTTAACACCATCTACATTTACTTTGACAATATGAACGCCACGTAAATTGTTAATGCCGATTTCGTTACTGTTATTTACTGTTCCAATTCTTTGTCCCAAAGTATTGTAAAGTTCAATAAAAGAAGGTGTTGTTCCTTCAACACTTAATGTTGTCGATGTTTTATTGAATTTTACTGATTCCTTTGGATTACTCAAAGCAGTATAAATAATAGGAGGCCAAGTAATAGAGTATTTACCAATACCATTATTAGTACTAAACACATACAAATTTAATGAAGTTTCTGTTACATCATCAAATGCAACTCTTCCAGCGCCATTTCCATTAGCATTTGAACCTAATACAGGCAAATATACTGATATTGCAGCTGCGCTACTGTTCAAAGTTCCGCTTGGAAATTTCACTATATTAGCTCTTTCCTGACCAGCTCCATAACGGAAATAAGCTATGTATGCAGTGTCAGGTTCACCAACATTTACAGCAGGACGACTTAAAAGATAACGAACACTGTTACCACCTGTAGCAATAATTGCTGATGATGATGACTCAGCAGGAGTCGGATTTGAACCATCAGCATTTAACTTAAGAATTTGTGAACCATTGTATTTGTAAATATACTTCCCATCAGGCATTAAATCAACTGAATTGTAACCACCAGTGGCTGCAATCTGATTAGTAATAATTGTTGGTGTATTGTTAAATACATAACCTCCGTTACCATCAGAAACCATATCGAATCTGAAAAGCGTAGCTTTTGTATTAACCAATGCAGTACTTAATGCATAAACTTTTGCTGTACCATCAGCAATACTACCTTTTACAGTAAAGTGATCACCAATTCTATGAGCAGCATCAAGTGTATACGAAATGGCAACAGTAGGAGCATCTGTTGAATTATCCCAACGATATACTTTAAAAACTGCGGCAGAAGCATTAACCATATTACATACTAAAACCTTTCCATCAGTTGTTACTCCTGCGTCCGAAACAGCAAAAGTTCCACCTGAAATACCTGTTACATTAAGATTTTTCCATTCTGTACCATCCGATGCTTTTAATAATTTTACAGCAGTTCCACCTTCACGGGTAGGGATAACAACTACTTTTTCACTATCAAAAGTTCCAACTCCCATTCCACGCACATTGCTTGAGGTGCCGATATAAGCAGGAAGCGTACTTAATGTCGCGCTGTTTTCCCAAACCCGTGTCCATGTCGGATCAACCGACCATACATTTACAGCAATTAATGCTGCTGCAATAATTAAAGTAATTTTTTTCATGATTGTAAATTTTTAATTGATGAATAAATAAATTGTGTAATAAGTAATTGAATTATAAAGCCACGTTGTTTTTAAGTATATTCAAATACGATTTCGTTTTCTGTGATTTAGTTTGCAACTCACATTTTTCAAGTGTTTTCCAGCATTGATATAAACCTCTGGGTACATGAAAACATCCTTTCCATTTTCCACCTTTGAGATTTATCAGCACTTCGCCCTGGCGGTTGAGATAGCCAAACCATTCCGGATGTTCTGTGTCTTTGAAATGTGTCCATGTGTAATCATGCACTCGTTCGAACCATTCTATGCATTCCTGTGATCCGGTTAGCTGATAGCTTTTAATCAAAGTAATAAGTGTTTCAATATGCACCCACCAAAGTTTTTGGTCCCATTCCAACTGCTGTGGCGGACATCCTTTACGGTCCATAAAATAAAAAATACCTCCGTATTTCTCATCCCAGCCGTATTTCAGCATTTTCAGGGCAATGTCGGTTGCTTGTTGAATTAACTCCGGACGTTTCAGACGTTCACCCAAATCCATTATAAACCACATGGCTTCAATAGCATGTCCGGGATTTATCAATCGTCCGTCGAATGTGTCAGAAAGTTCGCCTTCGATTGTCACATTTTCTACCACCAATCCGAGTTCCGGTCGATAAAATACTTCCATTACTTCGTTGATAGTGGTTTCAATTGTTTGAAGCAGATATTTTTCGTCGAGCAAATGTTCAATTTCCAGAGCCAGATTACACAAAATCATGGGCAATGCAAAATTTTTCAGATTGCGTGTTCCTGCGTGGGCTTTATTCCATTTTCCCTTCGGATTGTCCACTTTCGATAGAATTTTTTCAAAAGTAGTTTTGGCAATCTGTTCGTATTCTTTATTGCCGGTAGCCAACGCCAACTGCCCGAAGGCCATAGTAGCAAAAGTGTACGAAAAAATATTGTAGGGTTCTACAAGCGGTTGTCCTTCGCGTGTGAGCGAGAAATACCAATTATAATTACCGTCGTGCCCGTACTTTTTCAAAAATTCGCCACCCTGTACAGCACAGTCGAGCCATTCGGGTCGTTTTTCAACTTTATGGTAAAGCATGGCAAACATCCAAACTTCGCGCCCTTGTAGCCATACAAATTTATCGGTATCATACACATTGCCCTCCCTATCCAAACATGTCAGATAGCCGCCGAAGTCCACATCTTGCGACTTCTCGAGCCAAAAAGGCAATACATTGTCCAATAATTCGGTTTTATATTGTTCTGCTAATTTTTTGAAATCCATAATGAAATTGTAAATTTTAAATTGTAAATAAATTGTAAATTATTTACCTATGTGCTCCTTGTATCTATTATACAAATGCCCGGCTTGCAAATAGGCCGACTGGGGACTCATGAAATGCGAAAACTCGAAAGTAATGGCATTTTCGATGCCTGCCTGTGCAGCTAAATGCAACTTGAGGCGCAACTTTTCCCACTTAATCGGTAAAAATTTTATCGGCATATCGCGATCGAAAGTCTCGGAGTTGGTCCAGCATTGCAAGCCATGTTTATCGCACAAGCGTTTATTGATTTTCAAAAAGTCAATCAACTCATCGTACTCTACATGCCCGTCCTGAAAAGCCACAATATCAACAGCCCCTTTTATTCCTTCGAAAATAACATCCCACTCCGCTTCATGACTTTCCAGGCTCACTCCCTCGTCCTTTGTTGTGCTGTTAGTATGCTGACTAATATTTTTCTTACCATCAATATAAGGCGAAATAAGTGTTGGCAATCCACCCGAAACTTGCTTGCAATAATTGCCCAAGGAGGCAAACATCTCCACCACTTTGCCGTTGTTCCGACTGCACTCTTGTGACAAATACCAACCTCTGAATGCCTTTGATGGGCCATATTTACTCCATACCTCGTCAATCACGGCTTTGTTTACCTCAACTTCTTTTTCATAACTACCATTGGTCCAGAAATCAGCATTAACCCAATAGCGCCCCGAGTCGTATAGCCCGAAATAAAAATCCATACCATGCTTTTCGCTCAAACGCAAAAACATATCTACCAAATCAACCGGCGGCATATAGCAATTTTCGTCGCGCTGAAGCACTGCCGATGGGTAAGTAATAAACCGTTTATATCCAGAGCGTATCAATACCACCATTTCAATGCCCACTGCTTTCATATATGCAAAATCGGCATCCCACTCCTTTTCGCCCCAGTTCTGGTGCGGTATGTCGTGACTAATCTCATCTAAAAATGTTGCTTTTATTTTCATTTGCTTTTGAAGTTTTCAATAATAAACGATAAAAGAATGTTCAAATATGAAATAGTGATAAAATAAATATTTTGTTTTTGTGGCAAAAATAAATAAAATTATTTATTAATTATTCGTACAAAGAAAAAATAATTCGTAAATATGTTGTTAAACATATTTATTGAACATTTTAAAGTCAAGAAAATAAAAATATTGATTGAAAATTTCAATTTTGCTGATTTTCAATTTAAATTATTACTTTTGTTTTGTTTTTCCACCAACTTCCAGCTTTCAAACTCAAAAAAATAAGACAAAGCATGAAACTATCATTAATTGATGAAATTGAACTTGGCTCCAAAAACGGGCAATTGAAACTTAGTATATTGAAAATATTCATCAATAACGGTAATTTTACACTACCCGAACTTGGTAAAGAAATGGAATTAAGTGTGCCAACTACCACCAAACTTGTTGCAGAGTTAATTGATGAGGGATATATTATCGATTTTGGAAAAGCAGAGACATCCGGAGGTCGCCGTCCCAATATTTATGGTTTAAATCCTGATTCGGGTTGTTTTTTAGGTGTTGATATAAAAAAATACAGAATTAATCTTGCTATAATTAATTTTAAAGGAGAAGTTATTGAATCGAAGAATAGTGTGCCTTTTTATTATGAAAATTCAATTGAAAGTTTTAATAGTTTGTGTCAGATAATAAACGATTATGTCGAAAGTCTGTCAATACCAAAATCGAAGATACTAACTGCAAACGTAAACATGTCAGGGAGAATAAATACAGAAACCGGTCATAGTTACAGTATGTATTATTTCAACGAGAATCCCATAACCGAAATTTTTCATGAGCGAATTGGTATACATACTACAATTGATAACGATTCAAGGGCGATGGCATTTGGAGAGTATATGAGTGGTAGGGTTGGTGATGAAAAAAACATTTTATTTGTTAATTGTAGCTGGGGTTTAGGATTGGGTATCATTATTAATGGCAATCTTTATTATGGTAAATCAGGATTTTCAGGCGAATTCGGACATTTTAGTGTGTTTGATAATGATGTAATATGTCATTGTGGTAAAAAAGGTTGTCTTGAAACTCAGGCCTCAGGCTCTTATATACAACGTCGGTTTCTAGAAAAAATGAATGAGGGATATTCCTCATCATTGGATATAAATAAAAAAAACGGTACACCCATAAATCATGAAGATATATTGAATGCGGCAATACAGGAAGATATGTTGGCGATTGAACTTATTGAAGAGGTAGGTACAACAATAGGAAAATATCTTGCAGGACTGATAAATTTGTTTAATCCTGAACTTGTAATAATAGGAGGTACTGTTGCGCTTACAGGTGATTATTTATTATTACCTATAAAAAGTGCCGTAAAAAAATATTCTCTTAATTTTGTTAGTAAGGATACAATAATAAGAGCGAGCAAACTCGGTGATGAAGCTGGAGTAATAGGTGCTTGTTTACTTGCTCGAAGTAAAATGCTCGGATTAATTTAATTTTGAAAGAAAAAGTTTTTGGAGAAGTAAAATTAAAGAGGAAGAAAGTTTCAAAAATACCGAAAATATACGGCAATAAAAAATGAAAATCAGAAAACATCCAATTAGATGGGTACCATCTGTGTATTTTGCAATGGGATTGCCTTTTGTGGCATTGGCGCAAACGTCTTCACTTATGTTTAAAAATATGGGTATTTCCGATACACAAATTACTTTGTGGACATCATTGTTAATACTTCCATTTTCTTTAAAACCCTTGTGGAGTCCAATTCTCGAGATGTTTAAAACCAAAAAACAATTTGTAGTTGCCACACAGTTTATTACTGGATTTTCTTTTGCATTGGTTGCATTTTCGTTACAATTACCCGATTTTTTTAAATATGCAATTGCATTTATGGGAATAATTGCATTTAGTAGTGCAACGCACGATATTGCTACAGCTGGAGTTTATTTGAATGAACTTTCACCTGAAGAACAATCGAAATATGTGGGTTGGCAAGGTGCATTTTATAATATTGCTAAATTAGTCTCTGGTGGGGCACTTGTATATGTTGCTGGCGAACTGGAGAAATCTTATGGTGTTGCAACTGCATGGATGATTGTAATGTTTTTATTTGGAACAATTATGATTGTGTTGGCAATTTATCATTTAAAAGCGCTTCCATTAGGTGCAGGCAGTTCCGAAGTGAAATCGTTTAATGAAGGGATTTCAACATTAATTGATGTAGCTAAAACATTTATTAAAAAAAAGGGAATAATTCTTAGTTTGCTGTTTGTTATCTTCTATCGTTTTGCAGAAGGTTTTGCCATTAAAATTGCTCCTCTTTTTCTGAAAGCTCCAATATCGGAGGGTGGTTTAGGTCTTAGCACTTCCGAAATTGGAATGATTTATGGAATATTTGGATCTATTGCATTTGTAAGCGGATCAATTTTAGCAGGATATTTTACAGCCGCCAAAGGCTTGAAAAAAACCTTGTTGATTCTTTGTGCTTCATTTAATATTCCGTTTGTAGTATATTTTCTTTTATCGCACTATCAGCCGGAAAGTATTTACCTTATCACAATAGCTATTGCCGTAGAATATTTCGGGTATGGTTTCGGATTTGTTGGGCTGATATTATACATTATGCAACAAATAGCGCCCGGAAAATATAAAACAGCACATTATGCATTTGCCGATGGAATAATGGCGCTTGGTTTTATGATACCTTCTGCTGTTAGTGGTTATTTTAGCGATATGTTAGGCTACAAGGTTTTTTTTGTCTTTGTCCTTATTGCTACAATTCCATCGTTTATAGTAACCATTCTTGCTCCTTTCAATATCGGAATAAGCGAGAATAAGCTGACTTGATAGGAATTTCCCTGTTTTCTTTTATTACCTAAAAAAAAATTTATCTTCTTTTCAGAATAATCCAAAGAATTACCGGAGCGCCAAATAATGAACTGATAGTATTTACAGGAAGGGTATAAGCGGGAATTTGAGAAACAATATCGCATACGAGCAGGAGTGAAGCGCCGGTAAGTAATGTGGCAGGTAATAATATTTTATGGTTAGATGTGCGGAAAATTCCGCGTGCAATATGCGGAACGGCTACGCCAACAAAGGCGATTGGACCTGTAAATGCTGTAATTCCTCCTGCAAGCAATCCTGTAGCTATTACTATCAGAAATCGGGTGCGTACAACGGAAACACCCAAGCCTTGCGCGTAATTTTCGCCAAGCAATAAAGCATCAAGATTTTTTTGAAGATAAAAAGCGATTAATAATCCCGCAACCGAAACAGGAACTAATGCATGCATATATGTCCATGTTACGGAGCTCAAACTTCCGAAAGTCCACATTACAAAGAGTTTTACAGCATCAGGATTGCTGAAATTTTGCAGAATGCTTACCACCGAACCTGCAATTGTACCGAACATTATACCCACAATTAGTAATGATACAGCATTTTGAATGCGGAATGAAACTATCAGCACTAAAACAAGCAGAAATGCAGCTCCAAACACAGCCGCAAGCACCATGGACCAACCTCCGGCAACTAAAACAGCGGGTAAAACTCCCGAAGCCATGGTGATAAACGCCACACCCAAACTTGCACCTGAACTTACACCGAGAATGTACGGATCGGCAAGCGGATTGCGGAAAAGCGTTTGCATAAGCAAACCGGCTACCGACAAAGAAGCACCCGCAATTATTGCCGTTATAGCTTTTGGCAGTCTGAAGTTCAGGATAATATCATGATTAATATCTTTTACGGCGTTTCCTGTAAAAATTCTGAAAACATCCGAAAACGATATGCTGATACTCCCGAAAGCCAAGTCAATCAGGAATAGTACAATGCATAATAATACAAGCACCGAAAATAATATGTAATTCTTACGATTCAAAATTAATCAGGAATTATTTTAAATGATTTATATAAACGGTTTCGTATTCAGGTAAAATGTCGGGATGCAAAACCGAAATTACATCAGTGAGCAGAATATCAGGACGTACAACCGCGCTTTCCCAAAAATCATTTGCACCGGATGACAACATTTTTTTATTGAAATTATAAACTTTATCCTTTTTTACCGGATTGAACAAATTGTGTTTTGAATCAGCTTTAAGCAATTCTTCAATGCTGTTGTAGTTGCAACTTAACCAAACTTTGGAAGTTGAAAAGTTTTTTACTGCGGTTTCAAAATTTAAAGGCAGACTTCCTTTTGCGCTGTCGTTAGCATAAAAATATGCGCTTCCGGCATCGGCATAAAGTTTGGCAATAAAGTTTTTGCCAGCCGGAACATACCAGGTGCCTCTATAGTTTGCACCGGACATAATCGTTGGTTTGTTTTTTACCTCCTGCGCCTTTTGCTTTGCCGCGTTATAGTTTTCATTAATCACATTAAAAACACTGTCGGCAAAAGCTTCTTTATCGTAAAATGCAGCTACAAATTTTATCCATTCGGCGCGTGCAAGTAGCGAATTTTCCATCCATTCGTTATTGTAAACCACCGGAACGCCGGCATTTTGAACCCGCTGTGAGTATGGATCGTTTTGGTTGTAACCGCTCATCATTACAGCATCGGGTTTCAATTGCAGTGTTTTTTCAAGATTCAAACTGAATGCTTCGCCCAAATCGGTAATCTTCCCTGCCGATATATTATCAGCAATGGTTTTATTGAAAAATAAATGTGGTGAACTTACTCCCTTAACTGAGTTTAGCTCGTTTATCATTTCAAGGAATCCGGTTTGTGTTACCGATGTAATTGCTATTGATTTTATTGGAATTGTAATTTTTATTCCATCAGCAGGGGTTGAAATATTTGAATTTTTTACAAGATAATATCGTGCAAGTACAGTATTTTCTATCCAAGGATTGTAAACCACAGCCTCCTTGTAATCGGAGTGATAATAAATGTTGAAACCTTCGGCATAAACAACCTGTAGTGAATCGGCACAAACAAGTTTTTCAGGTTTTGAATTCTGTTTTGTACAGGAAGTGATAAAACTAAAAATTATAAGTATGAAGGATAAAGCTCTCATTATTCAATTAAAAATAAATTAAAAAAAATCGCGGAGTTTTAATGCTCCGCGATTTTAAAATATATGTTACTCTGCGGTGCTAAATCTTCCGCAAAGATAGTATTAAATTACCAATCCTAAATTGATAAAAACATCAATTTCTATAACAAGTCAGTAGTCCATTATTTGCTATATCTATAATTATTATGTGAAATTAAAGAGTAATAAATTTATAATCTTCAAATAAAACACTACCAATAATTAATCATGAAACTGTTGAATTTTGCTCGAATAATCCCCCTTTTTGTGGTTGAGGGTAAATATTGCTATTTTGTTCAATGTCCTCCTTTCGATACGTTTGATGTTGTACCCGATGATTCCGGTTCGCGAACAAACATCCAAAACACAACCGATGTGGTTATAAAAAGGCCGCATAATATGAACAGTAACTGATAGTTTCCGGTTTGCTTTATCACATTTGCAACGCCGTTACTCATCATTTGCGGTAAAACTACTGCCAAATTGAAAACACCCATATATAAACCCATTTTCGCAGGATTAACACGTTCGCTCATTATGGCAAAAACTATGGATATAACTGCCGACCAGCCTATGCCTGCCAAAAACATTCCCAAATAAAAATCGTATTCCATTTTGCTCAGGAAAGCAATATAAAAATATCCTATAGCGGCAAATGAAAGCGCTGCTATATAAGTTTTTACACGTCCAATCCGTTTTGAAACCGATTGCAAAACCAACGGAAAAACAGCCCCTACAAAATTTAAAATTAAAAAGCCGAGTGAAACGATATTACCGATGGACGAATCGGCAGTCTGCGCTACACCTGTAAGTTTTTCGGCAAACCAATTGGCAGTTATGCCTGAAATTTCAATATTTGGCAGAATTTGTTTCTCAATAAAAAAACCCGACATAATAAACATGCTCTGAAAAGCCACCCAGGTAAATGAATGCGCCAGCATTATTTTATGAAATTCGTTCCGGTTACTTTTAGTTTTAAACCCTTTAGAAATGCTTACAATACCAATTATTACTGAATAAACCAATGCTCCAATTAAAACAGGATTATGAAACGGAGTTAGAACATCGAAAAAATGATTAAACACACTAAAAACTCCAAAAACTAAAAATCCGTACAGTGGAAAAATTTCTTTTACAATTTGCCAAACACCAATTTTTCCTTCCGATTGAACAGTGTCAGTTTTCAAATCCTTTTTTTCTTCGATAAACAAAATAGGGAAAACAGCAGTGGCAAAAACCAGAAAAGCAGCAATATACAGTAACCTTTCGTTACCAAACACCATTGAAAGAAAATACGCCAAAACCCCAAAAAATCCTGATATAATCTGCATCCAAACAAATCCGGCGGTACGAATTTTTCCTTCGGGTGTGAGATCGGCAATAATCGAACGAGCCGGATTAAACGTTACGTTAACTGATAAGTCGAGAAATAACGCGATAATTGAAGCAATTATGATAATATCAGTAATGCCTGTAACATGGGAAATTTCCTGAATGTATGGGAGCGCCAAAAATGCCAGCGTGCTCACCATTCCTCCAATCATTATAAACGGACGGCGACGCCCACCCATAAACCAAACATTATCGCTAATAAGTCCTACTATTACTTGCCCGAATATACCTGCAATTGGTCCGGCGAGCCATACAAATGCCACTTCGTGAATGTCAAGTCCGTACTTTTTAGAAAGTATCCAACTCAGTGCTGCAATTTGAGTTGACAATGCGAAACCTACCGCTGTAGCAGGTAATGCCAGCAAAGCTAAAAATGGATTGTTTAATTTCTTCTGAATATTTAACATGGGAATATTGATGATTGATTAATTTCAATAACGTGTGTTTTTTAAAAAATGACTTGCAATTTTATGAAATTAAAATCGATTTAATAAACTACATTTTGAACTAAAACTGAAAATTCAATCGCAAACGTTTGCTGAAACATTCAATAATAAAAAATTGAATGTTCAAGAAGGAGTTGTTTTTTACAAAAAAAAGCGCTGAATTAATCCAGCACCTTTAATAATATCAATATATTTATTTGCAATAGTGTGTTATATATTTAGTTAAATAATTGAAAATCAACTAATTATCTCA
>CAYONE010000034.1:18301-40573 GCA_964405245.1 uncultured Paludibacter sp. | reverse complement strand
TGGCTGTAGTGGCTGGTGCCTCTTTTTTTGTCTGCATAAATTAAGCCCTCCCACCGTTAAGAATTCGTTGCAAGTCCGATTTTCTGTACATTCGTTTACCGCCCACTTCAATAGGCATTAAGTAACCACGCTTCGCATATCTCCATAGTGTGGCCTGATCTACTTTCAGGAAATCGCACGTTTCAAGCCTTGTAAGATAAGATTCGTTTTTTTGTGCTGTAACTTCTGCTTCGAGCTGATTTTTAGTCTGAGTAATCAATAAATTTGCGAAGTCCAACAAATCACTTTTTTGAATAGTAATGTTGAAATTTGCATCGCTTGTCAGTAAATTTAGAATTGCTTCCATTTTGTTTGTTTTTTTTGAGTTTATAAAACTCTCTCCGGCCATTGAGAATGATTGTTTTTCAATCACATTGCAAATATATGCTTCAGATTTTTCCTTATTTTTTCAGGAAAAAAAGACAAAAAAAAATGCAAAGGTTTTTTTATTCCTTTGCATCATTGTACTGATATATTATTTATTTTCAACTTATTAAGTAATCATACATATTACTGATATTTTGTTGATTTATTTTGTCGGTTTTTTTAAAATCATAATTATTTAGTCCACGTTTTAAAGTTTCATAGCTTTTTTGATAACTGAATTCATTATAATATGCCTTGTAAACAGTTTCATTATCGCTTAAAAGCAAGATTCCATTATCAAATAATGCTTTCAGAATAATGTAAATTTTTTTTGGTGTGCTTCTGTCTGCTTTTTTGATTTTATCAATTAATTGTTTTTTATTATTGAATGAAAGATAATTAGCAAAAGTTTCCGGTTCGGCATCGTCCATTGCTTTTTTCATACCTCCTAAAGCTGTAAACATAAAACCAAACTGAATAAATTCCTCATGTCTGCTTTTATCATCTTTCAATACCTGCATCATAAGAATAACACGTTCTAAGCATTTATCAATAAATACATTACTTTCAATGTAAAAATCTCTATCAATTATTTGTGCTTTTGACAAAAACCACTCAATATATAAATCTTCAATCATATTTTTTTTGAGAGAAAGTTTGTTTTTGCTGTGGTAAACACCCAAAAATTTAATATGATTATCTTCAAGTGCTTCAATTAAAATATCAGTGTAATTAATCATCGTTGTATGTATTAAGTTATTTATAAATTTCGTTCCATCTTTTAGCCATCATTTCAGCATGTTCCTCTTCAGATATTTTTATGTAAGTGAGAAACGATTTTTCCGTTTTATGTCCGGAAATGCTTCGTATCATCATCGTATCAAGTCCACGCTTGTACATATTGGTGCAAAAACTCCTACGTCCTGTATGACTGCTTACAAGCTCATATTTTGCCTTTGTTTCACTTACCAACTTACCTCCCACCGTTCGGGTAAAAGTGTGTTTTTCGTCTATTCCTGCAAGCCTGCAAACTTCTTTCAAATAATCATTAAATTTCTGATCGCTGATAATTGGCAAATTGCCATCGTATTTTTTCAAAATTTCATCGACGACCGGATGAACCGGAATAACTACTTTTTTATTTGTTTTTTGCTGATTGTAATAGATCATTCCGTTTCGTATATTGTTAACCTTGCCAATATCTGAAATACGGCTGCAAGTCCACGCTAAGCACAAAAAACCATCACGAACACGATCTAAATATGGTTTATTTGAAAAGTCAAAATCTTTGAGTTTCTGAAGTTCAGTTTCATTCAGGTAAATATTGTGTATCTCTTCTTTGTAAACATACAAATCACTAAGATTCAGCATTAAGCCTTTAGCATCTGCAAGCATTGTTTTTAGTGTTTTTATTGCATCTCCGATAGTGTTATTAGTGTACTGCTTCAGTTCGTTTACAACTTCGCCACGTTTAGTTTTTACAGTCCGTTTGGTATCAGTCAGAAAATTTATGTACTCATCGACAATCGCCTTGTTAAATTCAGCAAAAGTAAAATCTTCTTTCCGTTTAAATTCTGCAAAAGCCTTCAGCCTGTTTCTGTTTGCTTTGTAGCTCTTAATTGTGCTTTCACGAATAAATGTATTATCATTTTTCTTTTTACGCTGTGGTGCCTTTGAAATAAAGCTATCAATGTACCTAATAACTGTATCGGGTTGCTGCTCTGTAACGATGTATTTTTCCGGATTCAGCTTTTTGTCAATTTCAGTTTCAAGCCAATCAGATGTTAAACTGCCTTTATCAGTGGCATTAAGATAAATTTCATTTATCAAATCTTTCCGGACTGATACGGCCTTGTTAAATTCTTTCCTTGCTTTTTCATTGAAGATAACTTTCGCTTTGATAGTTTCTTTCTTACCGTCGAAATCGTTCGGGTTAACCTGAATATCGCTCTTGTGGAATAATTGCACCGACCGACCATCGGTTAACCTGAAACGTACGTTTACAAAACCTTTCTTTACTGAAGTGCGAACAAATGCCTTAACTGTAGCCATGATTTTTGTTATTAATTTTTCCGTTGTGCAAATATACAAAATTTGCACAACATAAACGCAAACTTGCACAACTTTATTCAAATTTCTGCAAATTATTTTGAGTTATATGAAAATCTTTATCATTGCTATTCAGTTATTTATATCAGAAAATCAGTATTTTTGTATTTTCAAAAGTTTGCACAAATATTGTCCTGGTGAGACAACAATTAATGTAAACGTCTGGTTATTTTTAAAGATAATCAGTCGTTTCTTTATTTCAAAAAAGATTATTTTTAATTTTTTTTGTCATGTACTTTGAACGACAAACTGAAATATATTTTTTCTACCGCAGAAAATATTCCTTCCACAACTTTTTCAACTTTCAGCAATCCAAATCAACCTAAAGAAATACCGCTAATTACATCAAATTGTCACCCGCTGAAAATGAAGGGAGTGTTTGAACTAAAAAACCAATTAGTGAAAAAAAATGGTGAGACTGATGTGCTTGCTGCTTTTGTAAACGATGAATGCCGGGGTATCGGTAAATTTATCGAAAATAACGGGAAGGAATTGTTTGAAATTGAAATATGCGGCTCCCTGTCGAAAACAGAAAAATTTAAACTGAAATATTACAATACAGCGCTTAAATATCAGTTTGAGTCCGTCAAAACAATTGATTTTTCAGCCGGAAATTTTATGGGAACAAAGGATTTTCCTGTGATAATTGAAATGAATATCCTGAAAAAATGATACCTGAATTGAAATCATCTGATAAATAAACTTTCCTACATTTTATTCTTCATTATCATTTCCGCAAAAATCAAATCCATTTGAGTGGTAATCTTGATATTCTCGCGATTTCCTTCCACCAAATAAATTTTCTTACCTGCGCTTTCTACAACTGAAGCGTCATCAGTAAAAAGCGGATTATATTGCTGCTGATAAGCCGCTATAAGCAATTCTCCATCGAAAACCTGGGGTGTTTGTACCATGCGGAATTTTTCGCGATTAACCGATGTACTTTCATCTCCTGAAATTTCTCTGATACTGTCAACCGGCTCTACAACAGGAATTGCCACGCCTGTTTGCTCTGCACTTTCAAAACATCGGGCAATAGTATCAGCGCTCACAAGCGGACGCACGACATCGTGTACTGCAACTAACGAAGGCACATCAACTAATTTCAGCCCGTTTTTTACGGAGTGAAAACGTGTTTCTCCACCCTGCGCAATTTTATGATAAATATCAAAGGCATACTTTTTGCATAACTGTTGCCAATAATTAATATGGTCCGATGGAAGAACAACAATTATTGAAATTTGCGGGTCGAAATTATAAAAAGCTTCGATGGTGTGCATTATTATGGGTTTCCACGATATTTCAAGAAACTGCTTAGGTAAAGGCGCATTCATACGTAAACCCTTTCCTCCAGCCATTATCAATACGAATTTTTGTTTTGTCATGGTATTAAAAAGAAAACAATAAATTTAGAAAATGAGAAAATTGTTAGGTTACAATGAAAAAATATATATCTTTAAATTCAAATTATTTGACAAAGATAAGATTTTTAGTTTTTCTCCTGAGATATCAGACTCATTTTTCATTGGCACTAAGTAGCGAAGCAGAAATATACCTGTTAGATTATTGACTCAATCCGCAAGCGGAATCTTCGTTTCACTACGATTGGCACATTTTCACTTTTTTGTTTCGGTTAACCGACAACATTTTATAACTTTGCAATAATTTTTAATAAAAAACACTTTGGTATGAAGCTTAAAATTACTTCTATATTCGCACTGCTACTATTTACAACAACTTATTTTCAATTGTCGGCACAGGAAAACGGAAGTTCGAAAAACACTATTTTTGATCAGCTTGCCAAACCTGACTCTATAACCGGAGCGAGCGTTATAATACATCAGGATAAACGTATTGAAGATTTACTTTACGGAAGAAAAAACATTACAACAACATTGGTTACATCAACAAGCGGTTACCGTGTACAGGTATTTTCGAGTAATGTACAGCGAACAGCTAAAAACGAAGCATTCAGAATTGAAAAAGCTATTCGCGAGGTTTTTCCTGAACATGGCGTTTATGTAAATTATACTTCGCCTTTCTGGAAGGTGCGTGTGGGCGATTTCAGTAGTTTAGATCAAGCTCAGGCATTCCGCAACGAACTGATAAAAGCTTTCCCGCAATTTAAAAGTGAAACATATCCTGTAAGGGAAAAAATAAACATTTCAATTCATAAATAAGAGAATAAAATAACAATGGATTTTAATATAAATCAGCCAGTTCCGTTCGATGCCGAGAAAACCAATAAAATAGCTTTTCATTATAAGGAAATAATAACTTTACTGGGTGAAAATCCCGAACGCGAAGGATTAATGAAAAGCCCGGAGAGAGTTTCCAAAGCCATGCAATTTTTAATGAACGGCTATGAACAGGAGCCTGAAGAAATTATCCGATCGGCTATGTTCTCGGAAGATTACCGCCAAATGGTGATTGTAAAAGATATAGATTTTTACTCGATGTGCGAACATCACATGCTGCCTTTTTTTGGGAAAGCACACGTAGCATATATTCCCAATCATCATATTACAGGATTAAGTAAAATTGCACGAGTAGTGGAAGTTTTTGCACGTCGTATGCAATTGCAGGAACGCATGACTACGCAAATAAAAGAGTGTATTCAGAAGACACTGAATCCGCTTGGCGTAATGGTAATTCTCGAAGCACAACATCTTTGTATGCAAATGCGCGGCATTCAGAAACAACACTCCATAACCACCACATCTGACTTTACCGGCGTTTTTCAACAAGCAAAAACGAGGGAAGAGTTTATGAATTTAATAAATAAGAAATGAAGCAGTTTACTCGTTTTTAAAGTTTCAGGTTTTTAGGTTTCGAGAAATTGAGAAATTATTGAATTACAAAACCTGTAAACTTATTTGCCCTCATTCAGGTTTGAAATCAATTTTTCTTCTTCAAAATTTTCTTTTTTGCTAACTATATACTCTGGTCTGTTTTTTATTTCGGTAAACAAATTGCCAATATATGAACCAATTATACCGATAGTCAACAACTGAATACCACCCAAAAATATTATTATAACAAATAATGAAGTCCAACCGGAACCAGCACCTGTAAATCCATATATTTTTCCTAATACTGACCAAACTGCAAGTATCAATGAAATAAATACGGCAATTATTCCTATAGATGTAGCTATTCGAAGAGGTTTAGTAGAAAAATAAAGCATCGAAGTTGAAGCGAGCTTAATAAGTTTAGATAAAGGATATTTAGTATCACCAGCAAGTCTTGCATCCCTTTCGTAATAAAATGGTACTTGCTTGAAACCAATCCATCCAATAAGACCGCGAACATACTTTCCTTTTTCGTGCATTCGATTGAATTCAGTGATAACACTTTTATCAATTAAACGAAAATCGCCCGAGTCTAAAGGCAGTTTTATTTCAGAAAAAAGATTTAAAAGCCTGTAAAACGTAAGATACGACAGGTTTTTAAAAACACTAACACCTTTGCGTTTTTTCCTTACACAGTAAACCACCTGTGCCAGATTATCATCCATAGTTTTAATCATATCAGGAATCAATTCAGGAGGATCCTGCATATCGGCATCCATTATTATTGCAACATCACCTGAACAATAATTAATGCCTGCTGTTACTGCCGTTTGATGTCCGAAATTGCGCGAAAATGTAACAACTTTTACAATAGAATCTGATTTAGCCAAATTACTCAGAATTTCACCTGTTTTATCTGCACTTCCATCGTTTACGAAAATAATTTCTGATAAATATGCGAGATTTTGAATAGCTTTTTTAATTCTTTCGTAAGATGTTTTAATCACCTTTTCTTCATTGTAACACGGAACAACAATACTAAGCTTTTTCATGCTATTAAATCTTTATTTTTTAAATGTAATATACCTGTTTAGCGGAAAATTTGTGGCTGTATAAACACACATCGAAATAATTTGACAAGCAAAAGCATTGATTGTAGTGTTGTTAAGCAACAAATAAAGCGCTCCAAGTTGCAGCAAATATGTAAAAACAAAGATAATTATAAAAGTCATAAATGCCGTGCTAACTTTGGATTTACTACTGAAAGTCCATTTCCTGTTCCAAATAAAACTATTTGTGATACCAACGCCATAGCCAATAATATTGGCTGAATATTCCGATAAATTAAACCAGTGAGTAAGAATCCAAATAATTGAAATTGTTAGTAAGGTATTAATTATACCTATTAATCCATATTTAATGAACTGTCTAAGTATTTTTTTGGGGAAAAAGTATTTCATTTTTTTAAAAAAAGAAATATTCAATAGGTATTATAGTTAATATCAGAAGCAGGAATATATCCCGTTTTGCTACAGGGAGTTGTTGTATCTAAAAAAATCAAAGATTATTTCAAAACAAGAAACTATACTCTCCAAATTATCCAAAGGAATAATTATCAGCACTTACCTTTATCGAAGTTAATGAAAAAAAGATATTATACTTTTTTGATCCACGCAAACATAATTAATTTCAAAAACGTGACAAACAAACTGAATCAATTATTGTATTGCTACTAAAGGCTGGTGAAATGACATTTCTCACAAAATTTGGGCGTAACATTTTTATACCACAAATTTCTGTGTTGCATAAACTTCTTGCTGTTAAGCACGGTCATTACATTTTGATCAAATACATTTCCAAAATTTAATTCTTTAGGGAATGGTTTAGCACAACAGGGAACCATAAACCCATCCCAGGTAATATAAAAATGCGACCATGGAAAAGGACACGACCTGAAACTTTTTTCGGTTTTAAAATTATAAGTTACATTTAACTTATCATAGACATTAATAATCTCGTTGAGTTTTTTTAATGTCAGCAAAAACTCTTCGGATTTATAAAAAGCATAATATGAAACGGGAATATCTGTTACGGCGGCAAGATTGAGCTGAGAAAAATCTAAATATTCAACTCCTGATTTATTTGCATACTCAACCAAATCAGGCATTTGATGATAGTTTTCTTTAGTAACTACCATATTAAGCATAAGGGTAGTTTTTGTATTTTTACAGAGACCAACCAATGTTTGTAAATTTCTGTCCAATACTTCAAAACTTGCTTTTTTTCTGATTAGCTCATATATTTCTCCAATTCCATCGATCGAAACCTGAATAGTATCGACCTTACCAATTACCTTCGAAACCAGCTCGATAAAATTTGGCAACATGGCATTGGTTGACAAAGAAATTATTATTCCCTTATTTTTTTGTTTAATGTAGTCGGCAATATCGGCAATGTCTTTATAAATAAAAGTTTCGCCCATTCCGGTCAACCCTACCGAGTCGAGATAAGGCCAGAGTTCATCAACAATGCTTTTAGCATGATTTTTCAACATTAATCCCTTATCCATTGCTTTTCCAAAGGCATACTCGCGAGGGCAGGTTGTACACGCCAAATTACATTGATTGGAGAGTTCTATCATGATGTTCGACGGAAATGCAACTTTTGTGGATTTTGCAGATTTGAGGTAAAAATGTTTAATCTTATTCAGAAAATAATAAAAGAAATACTTACCCTTTGGCAAATTTGCTAAACGTGTCAGCGCCTTTTTTATTCTTCTTTTATTCATCTATTATGGCGCTAATTCAATTAATTACTAAAATTTTAGTTATAGTACTTTGTGTTCCATCTTCACTCGCGCAAATTGCGAGATAAACACCTGTATTAACTTTACGCCCGTGTAAATCTTTTCCATTCCAGGTTGCAAGGCTACCATTCGACACGGTACTGCATACTAAATTTCCGTTTAAATCAGTAATTTTTACTTGCGTATTTTCAACTAAACCGGTAATGGTAATCACACCATTGAAACCTTCGCGTACAGGATTAGGATAAGCATAAACATTTTCGAAAACTCCGGATGATTCAGCTGCATCGCTCTGGTAAGAAACTATTCCCCTATCAGTTCCAAAATAAACTTCGCCGGTTACAGGGTTTATTGCTATCGACATAATATTATTGGAAAGCAAGGGACTGTTAGATACATTAAAATGATGTATCACTTCCTGTCCGTTTTCCGACATAAGATAAACACCTGAAGACTCCGTGCCAAGCCATTTTCGGTTTGCACCATCTATCACAATCGATTTAATTTTTTCATTTTCAAGCAGATAATCAGCCTGATTAGTTCCATCATTACGTGGAATCTTTACACGGGAACAGTTGTAACCTGCATCAAATACTTTAGAGGTATTATAAAACAGTAAAGGTCCCTGATCAGTACCCGCCCAAATCACTCCATTTTTATCCTGGGCCAATGTGTAATAATAAGAAGGTACAATTGCCGACCCGTTATCCGGATCTTTGAAAGCACTTAAAAAAACTGTTTTATCATCATTAAGGTCTGAAAGTGTAGCGTTATCATCATATATTACAATACCCGGAGTATATCGCACTGAAGCTATCCATTTCTGATTTGGATTCTGATTTGAAATAAGTAATTTTCCTAAAGTAGGCTTATACAAATCGGAGTGTGAAATTTTTGACCACGTACCATCTGCCTTTAAAATCTGAACTCCACTTTTTACAAATGAATTTGTCAATAATAAATTGCCATTTGAGTCGAAAACAGCAGCATCTAAGCGTGTATAAATATTGGGCGCTGTTTCAACAACTGTTTCAAGTGTACTATTGGTAGTATTATACCATTTAAATAGTTCATTATTTTTGAACTCATATAAACCTGAACCAAATGATGTAACAAAAAAATGCTTATTGTCGGCAGGATCAACTGCAACATTCATAAAATCCAATGGATCAATTCCTGTTACATTTTTAATTGTTGGAGGTAGTATATTTGTCCAAACTCCGTTTTCGTACATCATAACCAATCCTGGTTTCTGATATTGTGCCGACCATCGTCCACCTTGCACAACAAATAATTTCTGACCGCCGAAAGTCATATCCCAGGGAACATTCACCGCAGGTCCTGCAGGTTTAAATGTTTCGATTACGGGAGTTGAATTACTAATGTTGTAAGAAATTACACCTTTATCTGCTCCTGCAAACCAACAAGTTTTGTTATCGGCATCGTACTCAGTATCGCTCACAGCTGCTACACCTTCAAGCAATTTTGTATTTAACAGTTTATCTAAAAGGTATAACTGATTTTGTGAGTTAAGTAAAAATAAATTTTCATCGGATACATTAATATAACTCACATTCTGTTCGGCTAAAATTTGCGACCATGTTCCGGAAGAACTAAGTTGATATAACTTACTGTTCCGTTGCAAAATAAGTTTTCCATCAAATAGAATTATCGATTGAATTGTACCGCTTCCCGGCAATCCTGTCATGGTTTTCCAGTATTCATAGTTTACAATATTTGGGTCGTTAGCCGTAGCAGTATAAATTGCGGAGGCTGAAGCTGCATAAATTTTACCTTCATTAACAACCGTTTTAAGCACCTTTACTTCCGATGCGTTTGCTCCAATAAAATAAGTATCTGCAATTTCGCGCTTTTTCATATTAAGTACGAGAATCCCGAAATTCATCGAAAGATATGCCAAATCACCATTAAACATTATATCATTAATGTTTTTACTTGTGCTCATTTGTTTAATATAAAGGTCGAGAATATTTATAACTCCACCCGAACTCAACAAGTCGATATTCCCGTTTGCATATACTAACAGTAGTTGTTTACTGTTAGTATCGTACTCAATACGAGAAATATTATTATCATTTAAGCCGCTAACTTTACTGAAAAACTCAAGACCAAGATCTTCCTTATCAATAGAGTAAAGCGAACCCTCGCTCACTGCAAATATTTTTTTTTCAGTTTGAGCAATTTGACCTACATTGTTGTAAGCTAAATGTGTGCGCCATTTTCCCATTGCAAGTTGAGCATGCATATCGCCGGGAAAAAAACTTATTACTGCGATAAAAAGAGAAATTATTTTATTCATTTTTGGAAAACTGAAATCTATGTTTCGGAACTTTATTATCTGAAATATATAAACTTAATTTTTTCTTAATTATTTTATTCAACAAAGTAATTCATTCAAATTAAAAATGATTTTCGAATGAAAAATCACATCAAAATGTATTACTAAAAAAATCTGCAAGTTTTCGTACTGCAATAGCTCTGTGGCTAATACGATTTTTTTCGTCGCTACCCATTTCAGCAAATGTAACATCGTAACTATTGGGCACAAAAACAGGATCGTATCCAAAGCCTGCAACACCACGAGGATTATCGATTATCTGTCCTTCAATTACACCTTCAAAAAAATGAATTTCTTCTCCTTCAACATATGCAATTACTGTACGGAATCGAGCTTGCCTGTTTTCTTTACCGGATAGATTCAACAGAAGTTTTTTCATGTTTTCGTTAGCATTCTGCTCTTTTCCGGCATATCGGGCAGAATAAACTCCGGGTTCACCATTAAGTGCATCAACTTCCAATCCTGTATCATCAGCAAAACAATCAAATCCATACTTTGTTTGAATATATTTAGCTTTTATGATTGCATTTTCTTTCAGCGTCGATCCGGTTTCAGGAATATCATCAAAACAATTGAGTTCGGCAAGGCTTATTACTTCAGCAAAATTTTTCAGCACAGCTCTTACTTCATTCAACTTATGCGCATTGTTTGTTGCAAATACAATTTTTTTCATCAATACCTGATTTTGTTTTTTCACGGAATGCAAAGATAGTTATTTTTCAAAATATTACATCAAATATATAACCATATAAAACTCAAGGGTAATCATTTTCTCAGAATTCAATTTCTAAGAATTCAATTATTTGCCAAAAAGATAATTCAATCTATATTTCTCGAATAATCTTGTTATTATTTCGTATTTTCGAAAATTAATTTCCTTGTGGTAGCAAGTCGCATCCAACGTTTCAGAACGCAAATGGCACATTGGCTTATTTTTTTATTTACTTAAACCGCAAAGCGGAATCTTCGTTTCATTACGATTGGCACATTATCTTTACGATTTACAAATGTTTAAAAAATGTCTTTCTGTAACAGAAATCATATTTCAAGTACATGATTTGAAGTTTTTTGTATAAATTTGCATCAGTTTATTATAAAATCACAAAAACTTATGTCCGAAAAAGTCCGTATAAATTTTGGCACCAAAATAGGAGTTGTTGCAGCAGCAGCCGGCTCTGCTGTTGGTTTAGGAAATATCTGGCGATTTCCATATGAACTTGGTCAGTATGGCGGTGGCGCTTTTTTAATTATATATTTGGGTTGTGTAGTTCTGCTCGGAATGCCGGTTATGCTCTCGGAATTTGTAATTGGACGACGTGGACAGGCAAATGCAGCCGGCGCATTTCGAAAATTAGCTCCTGGAAGCGTTTGGTGGATTGTTGGGTTAATTGGTGTTCTCACCGCATTTCTTATCCTTGGTTTTTATATAGTTGTTTCGGGTTGGACTCTCGAATATGTGGTTCAGGCTGCTGCCAATGGATTCAAAGATAAAGACACCCGACTACTTTCGGAAGCATTTACAGCTTTCAGTACTAACACTTTACGTCCTTTAATTTGGATGGTTTTGTTTATGATTATTTCCGCTGGTATTGTACTTGCCGGTGTAACTAAAGGAATTGAACGCAGCTCAAAATTCCTGATGCCTTTATTATTATTAATTATCATTGCGCTTGTTGTCCGTTCGGTAACATTACCAAAAGGTTTGGATGGAATTAAATTTCTGTTTCAGCCCGATTTCAGCAAAATAACTTCCGGTGTGATACTAAGCGCAATGGGTCAGGCATTTTTCTCGCTAAGCCTTGGAATGGGATGCATGATTACTTATGGTTCATATATTAACAAAAAGAACAACCTCGGCAGTACCGTGGTTGAAGTAACTTTGCTCGATACAATTGTTGCGGTTTTAGCAGCCGCCGCCATTTTTCCTGCTGTTTTTTCGCTTGGTATAAATCCGGCTCAGGGACCTGAACTGGTTTTTATAACCCTGCCAAATGTATTTACTCACATGCCGGGTGGCTATGTGTGGGCAATATTGTTTTTTATTTTATTGAGTGTAGCGGCTTTAACTTCTGTAATTTCTTTACTCGAGGTAATTGTAGCATTTTTTGTTGAAGAGTTCAGGTTTTCGCGTAAAATCACCATCTTAATTACTTCTGTTGGTATTTTGTTTTTTGGTGTTTTATCTTCCTTTTCGCTCGGTATATGGAAAGATGTTACTCTTTTCGGACAAGGTTTCTTCGCACTTTTCGACAATTTAACATCAAAATTCTTTATGCCTGCCGGAGGAATGTTTATCGCATTATTTGCAGCCTGGAAAATAAAAAAATCGGATTTACTCGATGAAATTAGTTCAGGAGGTAAATTTAAGGTTGGATTCTTTACTGTTTTTCTTTTCCTTATACGTTATGTTGCACCGGTAGGCATTTTGCTCATTTTCCTGAATCAGTTAGGATTATCGAAATGGCTTGGAGTATGAAAACTTCATGGAAAATTTTACGTAAAAAAACCTTTGCGTCTCTGATTACATTGTATCGCTAATTTTGTTATTTTTGTAAGCATAAATTAAGTGCTTACAATGAAAAAAATATTCTTGGCTTTCGTATTACTGATTGTCAACGGAGTTATTGCTCAGGAATCAGTTTCCTCAAAATTTTTACTAACCACTGTATCCGATGAAGTCGGTATTTCTGCAATAAATCTTATTGATGCATATCTTTCACCTTTAAATTATATTGGTCCAGGTATTTATTACCAACGAACATCATGCAAGCTTTTCAGTGCCGATAACAACAAACTTTCGCACGAAACAAAACTCAAAATATCCGGCGGATTCACATTCAATCCAGCTCAATCAGCAGGAATTACATATACAGGAGGATTAATTTCATGGGGACCGTTTTATCACTTTAAATTAACTGATGACATTTTTTTACGGGTGGGAGGAAGTATTAATGCGTTTGCTGCAAACACAAACAACACCCGGAACACAAACAATCCGATGAATTTTGATTTTAATACAAATTTGAATGCGGCGGGTGAATTAAAATACAAATTCCATCTTTTCAAAAAGAACTTAACTCTGTATGGAAATTTTGATTTTCCTTTTGCAGGATTAATGTTTGTTCCCCGCAGTGGCATATCTTATTATCAACTGATAGAACTTGGCGATTTTAGCAACACCATTCATTTAAGCTCGTTCCATAACCGACAGGGATTGAATTTTTATACATCTTTAGAAATTCCTTTCAACTACACAATCTGGAAATTCGGAATTGGCAGCGAAACTCTGACATGGAAAGCTAATGATATGGTTTTCAAACACGATGAGTTTAAACTATCGGTTGCTATTAAATACAATATCAGAAGATTTTCAGGAACAAAAAATATAGCTCCGGATAATTTTTTGAGTGTGGAATAGTTGTTCGGGTTTCGGGTTCATGAAGTTTGAAAGGTAATCTTGTTTCCTAAAAATATATTCAAAAAAATGAAAAAAACATTTTTAATATTATTTTCAGCAGTAGCTATATTTTCTTCGTGTATTGAGCAACCCGAGAAAGCACCTGACACTTATCAGGGAAACTTTGAGGCTTTGTGGAACATTATCGACACAAAATATTGTTACCTCGATTACAAAAACATAAATTGGGATTCGGTTTACAGTGTTTACAAAGCCCGAATTGATACTTCAATGACAAAAACCGGCTTTTTTAATCTTTTAGGCGATATACTTTCAGAACTTAAAGATGGCCATGTAAACTTGTATTCAGATTTTAATATGAGCCGCTACTGGAAATGGTTTAGCGATTATCCGGCAAATTTCAGTTCATCGTTAATTTATGGAGATAGATATCTTGGTAACGACTATAGCATTGCAGGTGGAATGCGATACAAAAAAATCCGGGAAAATATTGGTTATGTGTATTATGGTGATTTTTCCGACAGGTTTTCCGATACGAATATCAAATATATTTTTCAATCGTTTTCCGATTGCGATGGACTGATAATTGACGTACGCAACAACGGAGGCGGCTATCTTGATTTATCGGAACAACTTGCATCTTATTTTTTTGAAAAAGACACCATAACAGGTTATATGAGTTATAAAATCGGCAATGGTCATTCAGATTTCTCTGAGCCAAAAGCGATTAGAACACCTGCACATAAAACCATTCAATGGAAAGGTAAAGTGGCAATTCTTGCCAACCGAAAATCGTACAGCGCAACCAATTCTTTTGTTTGCCGAATGAAAATGGCGCCAAATTCTCTAATTATTGGTGATAAAACGGGCGGCGGTGGAGGTTTGCCACTTTCAAGCGAATTACCAAATGGTTGGATGGTGCGTTTTTCAGCGTGCCCGATGTACGATGCGCAAATGCAACACACCGAGTGGGGAATCGATCCTCAGTTAAAAATTGATTTATCTGCTGCCGATGCCGATAAAGGAATTGATACAATTATTGAAAGAGCTGTGGAATGGTTGAATTGGTGAAAATAAAATTTGCATAAAAAAATCGGTAAATATCTTGATAAATAATTTATGTAACTTTTTTAATAAGCTCTGAAATTTAAACTTATTGACTTACAAAGAAAAATGTGTGTTAAAAGACCTTAAAATTGCAAATATTCTAAGAGATGAAATCGAAAAAAGAAATAATGTTTGTTAAACAAGAACATTTAAATCAAACAATGGATTCATCTTTGCGTTAAAGTTTTCGACACAGAATTTTTTAAACCCATAAAAACGAATCACAAAATGAAAAAAAGAATTGCCCTGTTATCACTCGCTGCAATTTTTGCTTTTGCTACTATAGCGACTGCACAAACTACTGAGAAAAAAGCATCCGAACCAACAAAAAAAGAAGTAAAATCTGAAAAGAAAGAATGTTGCAAAGAATCGTCCAAAAAAAGCGATTGCAAAAGTGAATGCAAAGGTGAAAAAAAATCAGATTGCAAAAAAACTGAAAAATCAGGTTGCTGCAAAGAAAAAAAATAATTGCCTGATAAAAAGCATTTTTAAATCCCGTTTGGTCAATGTAACTGAACGGGATTTTTTTTTGAATACTTTCAGGAATTATTATCCCAACCGAAAAAAAATCGTCAAGAATAATTCATTAACAAACAGAAAAATATCTATCATGTTACAAAGAATGATTATTTTTGTGGAAATATAAAAAATATCGAAACAGGTTTAAATTAAGTATTGATAAACAAATCTTGAAAAATATTTGAAAACATAAATCAACAAAAATCAGAATTAAATATACTATGTACAAACATTTAATTAAGCTATCATTTATGGCTATTGCCCTACTGACGGTATCGTGCAACAACGAAAAAACTGAAACAAATATTATCGGAAAACAAAATCCTGAGATTTCAAATGGCAGAATGACTCCCGAAGTTTTATGGTCGTTTGGTCGTTTGAGTGGACTAAAAGTCTCGCCGGATGGAAAAAAAGCGCTTTATTCAGTAACTTATTACTCGGTGGCTGAAAATAAAAGCAACACCGATATTTTTGTAATGAACATTGATGGCTCGGACAAAAAGCAGATAACTGAGACATCGGATAGGGAATCATCGGCCGAATGGATGAAAGACAGTAAACGTATTTCATTTCTTTGTCCTGACAAAAAAGGAGTTTCCCAACTGTGGATTATGAATGAGGATGGAACAAAACGTCGCCAGATAAGCCATAACGAATCAGGAATTAACGATTACGCTTTTTCGCCAGACGAAAAAAAGATTCTTTACATTGCCGATGTAAAAGAAGGAAAAACTACTGCCGATATTTATCCGGATTTATCAAAATCGTCGGGAATAATTGTGGACGACTTAATGTACAAACATTGGGACGAATGGAAAACATCGGTTCCACATCCTTTTATTGCAAATTTTACCGGCAAAAAACTAAAAAACGACAAGGATATAATGGAAGGCGAACCTTATGAATGTCCGGTAAAACCTTTTGGAGGAATTGAACAACTCGCATGGAGTCCTGATGGAAAAACTATTGCATACACAAGCCGCAAAAAAACCGGGAAAGAATATGCGGTTTCTACAAATTCAGATATTTATTTTTACGATGTATCAACAGGCAATACCGTGAATAAAACTGAAGGTATGATGGGTTACGATCAGAATCCTGCGTTTTCGCCCGACGGAAAATGGCTACTTTGGGAAAGTATGGAGCGAGATGGCTACGAGGCTGATAAAAACCGATTATTCATTATGAATATCGCTTCCGGTGAAAAAATTGACTTATTCGCTTCTTTCGATCAAAATGTGGAAGCGCCTGTTTGGACTGCCGACAGCAAGTCGATATATTTTGTAAGCGTATGGCATGCCGTAACACAAATTTACCGGATTGACATTGCAGATTCCAAAATCACAAAAATAACTGAAGGACAACACGATTACGAAAAAGTTTTACCTGCCGGAGAAAAATTACTCGCTATCAGACATTCGATGAGCAAACCTAATGAAGTTTACAGTGTAAATTTTGCTAACGGCGAAGCTACTGAACTTACATTTGAAAACAAACATATTTTGGATCAACTTGAAATGGCTCGCGTAGAAGAGCGATGGATAAAAACCACTGACAACAAACAAATGCTTGTTTGGGTAATTTATCCGCCAAATTTCAATCCCGAAAAAAAATATCCTACACTTTTATATTGTCAGGGCGGACCACAGTCAGCTGTTAGTCAGTTTTGGTCGTACCGTTGGAATTTTCAAATGATGGCGGCAAACGATTATATAATTGTAGCACCAAACCGACGTGGGCTGCCCGGTTTTGGACAGGAATGGCTTGAGCAAATAAGTGGCGATTACGGAGGACAAAACATGAAAGATTATCTTTCAGCTATTGATGCTGTAGCTCAAGAACCTTACGTTGACAAAGATCATTTGGGATGCGTTGGAGCAAGTTACGGTGGATTTTCGGCATTTTGGCTTGCAGGCAATCACCAAAAACGATTTAAAGCGTTTATTGCTCATGATGGTATGTTTAATTTACCCCAGCAATATCTCGAAACTGAAGAAATGTGGTTCGTAAACTGGGATTTGGGTGGCGCTTATTGGGAAAAGGATAACGCCGTAGCACAACGCTCTTATGCAAATTCGCCACACTTATTTGTGGACAAATGGGATACTCCAATTCTGGTTATTCATGGTGAGAAAGATTACCGGATATTGGCTTCGCAAGGAATGGCAGCTTTTAATGCCGCTGTACTCAGAGGTGTACCTGCACGTCTGTTGATTTTTCCCGATGAAAATCATTGGGTACTTAAACCACAGAACGGCATACTTTGGCAACGCACTTTCTTTGAATGGTTGGATAAGTGGCTAAAGTAGAAAATCCAAAAGCAATAAAAACAATTGTAAAATCCTCTAATTAAATTTCAGAAAATTCATATTTACTGAAATTGTTAGTTTGCTGATATTCTAATAACATTATTCTAAACAATCTATAATTTGTATGGAATAATGTTATTCCTTTTGTTCAACCCGATTTGCAATAAGCGGATTTGTAAATGGTTTTTTTATACTTTCAAAAACATGAAACACACGCAGGCGATTCTAATAATTTCAGTAATTATCAATCTACTACTTGCTTTAGTTATTTTAATTGCAGTTATACGTTACCACAACGAAATTTATAAAAAAATAACTGCTCACAAATCATATAATATTGTAATGTTTGGTAATTCACTCACAGCTCATTGCAATTGGTCAAGAGAGTTAAAAAGAAGTGATGTAAGAAATTCAGGATTTCCGGGATATACCACATTCAACTATCTGCAAATACTTGAAAAGCATGTTATCAATCACAAACCAAAATTATGCTTTATCGAAGGTGGAATTAATGATATCGGACTTGGAATTTCTCAAGAATATATTCAGAAAAACTATCGCATTATTATTGAAAAACTGCTGAAAAACAATATTGAACCTGTACTACAAAGTACTCTTTATGTAAACTATGAATGGGAAATAACCAATCAAGCAACCAAAATTAAAGTAGATAGTCTTAATGATTTTCTGCAGAATCTGGCAATCGAAAAAAAATTAACCTATATCGATTTAAACAGACTACTGTCAGAAAATGGCAAACTAAAAAGCCAATTTCAGGTTGATGGTTTACATCTTAACAATAATGCCTATAAAATCTGGGCTGAAGAAGTAGAAAAAATACTAAAGAAGAAGAAATTTTAGAAAAATATTGATTATTGCTTCAAACTCCCCGCCATAGCAGGGAGTTTGAAGCAAATTAATTGCTGTTTTCAACTCAATCCCACAATTTCCCCATCCACCAAATCGATATATTTTGCCTGTGGTTCTTTGGGCAGCCCGGGCATGCGCATGATATTTCCGGCAATGGCTACGATAAATTCTGCGCCATTGTTTAGCACAAGGTCGTTGATATGGAAATCGAAATCGCGGGCAACCCCATAAGCTTTTTCATCGTCAGAAAAAGAGTATTGTGTTTTGGCAATGCAAACCGGATAATCTCCTGCACCCATTTCAATTAAGCGGGGAATTTGCGCCAGCGCTTTTTCGGAAAACAAAACACGGCGTGCACCATAAATTTTTAGTGCAATTTTTTCAATTTTCCGTTCAATTGTATCAGTATCTTTATATGTAAAATGTATTGGCTTCGAAGGCTGATTTTCTATCATTTCCACAGCTTTAGTTGCTAATTCTACAGCTCCTTCGCCACCCTTGCTGAAAGCATCATTTACTGCAAAACCCACTTCTTTTTCGGCACAATGCTTTTTCAGCAATTCAATTTCCTCATCAGTATCAAAACTGTATTTATTAAAAGCCACCAATACATTTTGCCCAAAAGATTTCAGATTTTCGATATGTTTATCAAGATTTTCAAAACCTTTTATCAAACCTTCGTAATTCGGAAGTTTTATTTCCCTGACAGGAATACCGCCATGCATTTTCAACGCCTGTGTAGTAACAACAAGCACCGAAAGCGCCGGACTTAATCCCGACTTGCGACATTTGATATTCAGGAATTTTTCAGCACCAAGGTCGGCTCCAAAACCGGCTTCGGTAACCACATAATCGGTAAAACTGAGTGCAGTTTTGGTTGCCACTACCGAATTACAACCGTGAGCGATATTTGCAAACGGTCCACCATGAATAAACGCGGGCGTGTTTTCGGTGGTTTGAACCAAATTGGGGTGCATGGCATCTTTGAGCAATACCACAATTGCTCCGGCAATTCCCAAATCGTTAACGGTAACAGGTTTGCCCGAAAAAGTATAACCAAGCAGAATTTTCCCGATCCGCCGCTTTAAATCGTCCTGATTTTCGGCAAGACAAAGAATTGCCATAATTTCGGAAGCAGGCGTAATGTCGAAGCCTGTTTCGGTAGGAATTCCGTTTGCATTTCCTCCCAATCCGGTAACAATATTTCGTAAACTGCGGTCGTTAACATCGAGCACGCGCTTCCAGAGCACTTGTTTTATTCCATCAGCATTATTTTTATTCTGATAAATATAATTGTCGAGCAATGCCGAAATCATATTATTTGCCGAAGTTACTGCGTGGAAATCGCCGGTAAAATGCAGGTTGATATTTTCCATTGGCAAAACCTGCGCGTAACCGCCACCGGCAGCTCCGCCTTTCATGCCAAAACACGGCCCAAGCGAGGGTTCGCGTAAAGCTACGGATGCTTTTTTGCCTATTTTGTTTAAACCCAGGCTCAAGCCTATCGAAACAGTGGTTTTCCCAATTCCGGCTTTTGTTGGAGTAATTGCGGTAACGAGTATGAGTTTGCTTTTACGGGCTTTTTTACTCTTAATCATACAGCAGGGAATTTTGGCAATGTACGGACCGTATGAAATGAGTGTGTCTTTTGTAATTCCCAATTCACGGGCTACCGCCGAAATTTTTTCGAGGTGCGATTCATGTGCAATTTCTATATCGGATTTCATACAATGAAATGTTTTAAATTATAATCTGTGTTTCTGAGTTTTAGAGATAACAAATTTACAAATTAAAGTTCATTTCCGGTGTTAAAAATTAAGATAATTTGAAAATTTTAGAATTGGTAGATTCGCCAGAGTGTACAAGTTTTTGAAAATTATATTCATCAAAGAATCATAATTCCAATATTTCGGGACAAAATATCAAATTATCATCAATATAAAACATTGGGATTGAATGAATAAGAAAGGAAGGTGAATTGAATTTGAAACATGCGGAATAATTTTTCAGGATATTGATTACAACACTTCGTTATAAAATATGTTTTTTCTCAATTATTGGATTGATATACTGCAATATAATCAATTTTATAACGTTCCATTGGATTAAACATGTTCAATATTCATTTTCAATTTTTCATTTCTACATTTTTACATTATTTCTAAATGCTGCACCAAAGCGTTACCAAAAATGGAACTGAAAAATCCATGATAAAACCATGATAAACGGAAACAACTGAAAATTCCTTGCCGGAAGTTCGAACAATAATCGGAAAAGTAGTGTCCATAGTTGTAGCGCCTCCGGCAGCAATAGGTGCAAGTTTTCCGAAGTATTTTACCATAAGAGGAGCAAGCAAAAGCGCCAAAATTTCACGAAAAATATTCGCAAGCAGCGCAATAGTGCCTAACTCGATGCCTTTATATTCGGTAATTAAAATTGATGAAAGGGAATAATAACCAAAACCTGAACTTATGGCAAGCATTTCGGTGAGCGAATGACCTGAAAAAAGCGAGGCAACTATAGCTCCAAGCCAAGTGCCAACAATAGTAAAAAGAGGCAGAAAAAGCACACGGGAATGAATGCGACGAAATTGTTTAATTGTATCAGGTTGATGGCCGATACTGAATCCAACGGCGAACATCAGTGCGCATAATACATAAAAACTTATATCGAAATTTTGCCAGCCTTCAGGGAAAATGCGATAAACACCGAGAATCAACCCAAGAGCAAAAAAGGATAATATGATTAAACTTGCTTTCAAATATATTTCAGATTTTCAACACATTTCTACATCGAAATCAATCTTTTAGCAAATCCGGACGAAGACGTTTTGTACGCTCCAAAGACTGTTGATGATTCCATTCGTCAACTTTAGCCTGATGACCTGAAAGCAAAACATCCGGAACTTTCCATCCGTTGTACTCCGCTGGTCGGGTATAAACAGGCGGTGCAAGTAAATTATCCTGAAACGAATCGGATAAGGCTGATTGCTCATCGCCAATTGCTCCGGGAATTAACCGGACAATTGCATCGGTCATGATAGCAGCTGGTAATTCGCCTCCTGTTAGTACAAAATCGCCCACAGAAATTTCGCGTGTTATCAGATGTTCGCGAATTCGGTGATCAATGCCTTTGTAATGTCCGCAAAGAATGATAAGATTTTCGGAAAGTGAAAATTTATTAGCCATGGGCTGATTAAAAAGTTCTCCATCAGGCGAAGTGTAAATCACTTCATCGTAATTGCGCTCGGATTTTAGTTTGCTGATAATTCGTTCTACTGGTTCAATTTGTATAACCATGCCGGCGCTGAAACCAAAAGCATAATCATCAACCCTGCGATGTTTATTGGTTGTATAATCGCGCAAATTATGCACGTACACTTCCAGCAGGCCCTTGTCGCGGGCGCGTTTAATTATCGAGTAATTCAGTGGACTGTCGAGCAGTTCCGGTACAGCAGAAATTATATCAATTCGCATTTTGAAAATTTACCATTTAATCATTTACAACTTACAATTTCATTGTTATGATTCATTTTACAGTGTGCAAAGATACTATTTTTGTAGTTACCTTTTTTCGAA